>JAITXK010000050.1 GCA_031284765.1 Candidatus Symbiothrix sp. | reverse complement strand
GTTGTTGCGGGGGCCGGACTCGAACCGACGACCTCCAGGTTATGAGCCTGGCGAGCTACCAACTGCTCCACCCCGCGATTTCGAGTACAAAGGTATGCTTTATTTTGATATAAACAAATATTTCCGCAAAACTTTCTTTTTATTCTTTGTTAAAAGACAGTTTTGTTGTAAATTTGCGCTCACAATTAGATGAATGTGCATTTTATGGCAATGACGACAGCAAAAACGAAAGAGAAGTTAATCGAAGTGGCACGACTCCTTTTCGCACAAAAAGGAGTGGAAAGTACCACGATGAACGATATTGCCATTGCCTCAAAGAAAGGAAGACGCACGCTATATACCTATTTCAAAAGCAAATCGGAAATTTATCATGCGGTGCTCGAATCGGAATTTAAAATCATGTACATCTCCCTGGAAGCCGTATTGAACAAAGCGATTTCCGCCGACGAAAAATTATTGGAATTTATAGAAGTGCGGTTGGATATTATCCGCAAAGTGGTTTTGCGCAACGGCACCTTGAAAGCCGGTTTCTTTCGCGACATTTGGCGGGTGGAAAATGTAAGGAAAGGGTTCGATTTACAAGAAATCAATTATATTCAAACCATTTTGAACGAAGGGGTGAACCAACATATTTTTGAGATAGAAAATACGGCCATCATGGCAGTCGTTTTGCATCATGCTTTCAAAGGATTTGAAGTGCCTTATATCCGGGGAATGATGAAGGGTTTTGCCCCTTCGGACGGAGGGTATCGCGATAATTTAGTTAAACTATTATATAACGGAATTAAAAAACAATGAAATTATTAGAAGGAAAAACGGCAATCGTAACCGGTGCCGCACGTGGAATTGGCAAATCTATTGCCATTCGTTTTGCAAAAGAGGGTTGTAACATCGCATTTACGGATTTGGCAATCAATGAGGCGGCCGAAGAAACTGCGAAAGAAATTGAAGCATTGGGCGTAAAAGTCAAAGGATATGCTTCCAACGCAGCTGATTTCGAAGATACGCACAAAGTAGTGGACGAAATCGTTCAGGATTTTGGACGGGTAGATATTTTAGTCAACAATGCAGGCATTACTCGTGATGGTTTGATGATGCGCATGTCGGAACAACAATGGGACATGGTTATCAACGTCAATCTGAAATCGGCATTTAACTTCATTCATGCCTTAACGCCTGTCATGATGAAACAAAAAGCCGGAAGCATCATCAACATGAGTTCGGTGGTGGGCGTTCACGGCAATGCGGGACAGGCCAACTACTCCGCTTCCAAAGCCGGAATGATTGGTTTGGCCCAATCGGTTGCCAAAGAGTTGGGTTCGCGCGGTATTCGTGCCAATGCTATTGCCCCGGGATTTATCGCCACGGAAATGACGCATCAACTTTCGGACGAAGTGCGTGCCGAATGGGCCAAACAAATCCCCTTGCGTCGTGCGGGAACACCTGATGATGTAGCCGATACCGCCTTGTATCTTGCATCCGACCTTTCATCTTACGTTACCGGCCAAGTGATTCAAGTCGATGGCGGCATGAACACTTAATGGAAAGATATGAAAGTACTATACGAGGATAACCACATCATTGCAGTCAATAAAACCGGTTCGGAAATTGTGCAAGGTGATAAAACCGGCGACAGTCCGCTTTCGGAAACCGTCAAACAATGGCTGAAAGCAAAATACAACAAGCCGGGCAATGTGTTTATCGGCGTAACGCATCGATTGGACCGTCCCGTTTCGGGATTGGTCCTTTTTGCGAAAACGAGCAAAGCCTTAATCCGTCTGAACAAGATGTTCCGGGATGGAGAAGTAGAGAAAACCTATTGGGCTATTGTGAAAAACAGGCCGCCGCAGGAAGCAGGCGAATTGATTCATTATTTGGTTCGCAACGAAAAACAAAACAAATCGTATGCCTGCGATACAGAAAAGCCCGATTCAAAGAAGGCGGTTCTCAGCTATAAAGTCCTCGCTCACTCCGAGCATTATTATTTATTGGAAATTGATTTGAAAACAGGACGGCATCACCAGATTCGTTGCCAATTGGCGCAAATAGCGTGTCCAATAAAAGGCGATTTGAAATACGGCTTCGACCGTTCCAACCCGGACGGCGGCATTAGTCTGCATGCGCGAAAAGTCCGGTTGGTTCATCCGGTTTCGAAGGAAGAATTGTTGCTTACAGCGCCTGTCCCTGAAAATGACCGGTTGTTTCAGTACTTCGTGGAATTGTTGAATGAGAAAGAGTAGATTTATTTTCGGATAATCAATGTCGAAGGCATGGATTGCAAAGTTTCTTTTTCATGTTCGGAAATATCCAGCCAAGTATCATATCCAGCCAGCATGAAATTCTGTTTGGAAAGTAAATGAACGGGCAACAGCGTGGAGCGGACGAAAGTAGTGGAAGAATAATCATTTAAAAATTCTCTCAAATAGCGTTCCGACACTTTGTTTTTTCCGACCTTGTCGCCCAATTCTGCAACCGTTATCCGGGCTTGATTGAACGCTATCAGATTTTCGGCATACCGCAACAGGAAAACATCTTTCGGATGTTTCAACAGCACAATGACATCGGTGGCTTTTTCAAAATCCCTGTTCACAAAAATCCCGACATTCGCCCGGACTTCGTCAATGAATTGCCGGGTCTTGTTTTTTACCAAATCATCCGGATAAAACCATTTGGCATATTTGGCCGCTTCCATGTCCTGAGGCAATGCAGACATGGAAATGCCGGCGCCCACCAACAAGAAATCGAATGCTTCCTGATTGGCAATGTGGACGATTTGTTGCCCTGCGTTGTTGGTTACGTCATAGCGGGTGGTGACCGGAAAATTCATGTTTTCCGCATCTTCCAAAATAGGCGCAAAACTGATGGCGGAAAAGTTTTCCGTATGAATCGGATTGACTTCCGTGCCGACCGTCAAGTGCAGGGCGGTGATTTCAGGTTTGCGTTTTCCCATGCTGAATATTTGTTGCGCCACATTCAACAGAATTTTCCCATTGCCGGCTCGTCCGAATGACAGCAGTATCCGAAACGTGTCCCCTGGATTTTGCGTGACGGTTTCTTTTTTTGTTTTTTCCCTGTAAGCCCATTCGATTAACACCAACAGGGGGGCGGTCATAAATGTAGTGACCAAAGTCATCAAAACCAGCATTGCAAAAATAGCGGGGGGAAGGATGTCCATTTCGTATCCGATGGTCAGGATAATTAGCTCCATCAATCCGCGGGTATTCATCAGGGCGCCCATCAACCAGCTGTTTTTCCACGATTCGCCGGTCAAACGGGTTGGAATGGCGGTGCCGATGACTTTCCCGAAAACGGCCATCACGATAAACATCCCGCATACCAGCCATTCCGTTGGCGTGCTGATTAATCCGATTTGGGTTTTTAGTCCGGTTGAAACGAAAAACAGCGGAAGGAAAATGGTCAGCGACACGTCTTCTACTTTTTCTGTCAGAATTTTACGGAATTGTACATGGGAAGGCATGACCACTCCCGCCATAAATGCACCAAACAAAGCATGAACGCCCAACATTTCCGTAGTATAAGCCGACACAATCAAGATGAAAAACATGAATGCAACAACGGTTTTATTCAAAACTTCTTTGTTGTGATACAGATTTCCGATAATATTCAGAAATGGACGCAGGATGATAAACATGAACAACAAAAATGCGGCGGCAAAAAGAATGGTATAGATTGCGCTCGCCAGCGTTCCCGTTTTAGCAATCGCGATGACGATAGCCAATACGCACCAAGCCGTCACATCTCCGTTGGCGGCGCTTGCCAGTGACAATGTACCCAAAGGGGATTTCGTCATTCCTTTTTCCTGAATAATTCGCGCCAAAACCGGAAAAGCCGTGATGCTCATGGAAACGCCAATAAACAAGGCATACGAAAGAAAGGTAGTGGTATGCGCCGTATAATAAGGATAGGTCCAATAGGCGGCCAGGATGCCGCATAAAAAGGGAAAAACAATTCCTGTATGACTGATAATCAGTGTTTCATTGAATTTTTTCTTGACTGCGGCAATATCCAATTCCATTCCGATGACGAACATGAAAAAAATCAAACCTATCTGGCTCAAAATGGTAATGTTGTCCAATGATTCGGGTGAAAAAAGAAATTCGGAAACGCCCGGAAAGAAATGCGCCAATACGGAAGGTCCAAGAATAATCCCCGACAAAATTTCGCCCACTACAGACGGCTGTCCGATTTTGACAAACAGATAGCCGAAAATGCGGGCGGTAAAAAGAATGGCGATGACCTGCAACAACAGCATTGCCACCGGCGTTTGCACCTGCGACTGTAAGGTTTGCGTAAACAGCGAAAATCCGTCGGAAAGCAAATGCGATGTGTTTCCCGACGAAGCTGCCGCGGGCAGAAGGATTTCAAATCGATTTCCCAATTGAATCAGTACATACATCAATACGCCGCATACTAAAAGCATGACGACGTAAAAGAGGAGATTTTTGAATCCTTTGGGCATAATCATTTTCTGTCGGAATGTTGCACAAAAGTACGTTTTTTTTTGTGAAGGGCAAAATCGGGTGCGTTTCGGCTCCGCCTTTCTGCGGTCGAAACGGTAAATGTCTTTACCCAAACTCAGTTTGGTTTAACCCAAAATGAATTTGGTTTCTCCCAAAATGAATTTGGGAACACCCAAAATGAGTTTGGGAGCACCCAAAAAGAAATAGAATTCTTTCAAATTATTTATCAACTAATTGAAAAATGGCTCAATCCGGTTACCCATACCTGTTTGTTAACGTCAAATCTGGATGGACGCAAGGAATATTTTATTTGATTATAAACTCTTTCGTCGTAGTTACCCGGTTGGAGAGGTGTGTCTTTTTTACAATATAGATGCTTGTATGGGCCGGTTGCACCGGTTGTCCTGTCAAATTATAATAGCTTGTATTTATAACAGGGTCGTTTACCGGAGCAATGGCTTGACCTGAAACCGGCGTAGGGATAATAGTATAGACCTTGCTGGCGCCGGCATTGGCTCCTGTTCCGGTAAAATTGCAATTCGTATCTGTCCATTCTGTTGCTTTGGCGGGAATGCGCGTGCTGACTTTGATTGCCGCTTGCGATTGTGCAGGGTCGGCCACATGCATGGTGAAACAGTCGCCTTTATCTTTGAATAATAAGGCACAAGCGCGATTGACTTTCACAGCCATATCGTTCCCTTCAAACGTAGCGGCTTTGTAGAAAATCATCGACCGGATGCCCAATCCTTTGTGATAAACCACTTGTACGGAATCGGTATTTGCCATAATTTCAATGTTTTGCGAGGCGGTGTAGGTATCCATTTCAGCGGTTGTTTTCTTATTCGGAACCACAATGTATGCGTATTGCGCTTTGTTTGCCGCTTTGCCATGATTCATCCACAGGGTAAAGACATCTGCACTGACTGATTTGTTTTCCCCTGTTGTATTAATATCGTACCAATTTCCTGTTTGCGTTTTATTGCTGATGGATATATTTCCGCCTGAGGGGAAGACATAGCCTACACTGTCGTGCAAGACCCAATCGGGAGCGGTCGGGTAGGGGTGGTCGCCCTTCTCGGTTATGTTCGATTTAATTCCGTTGCTCGATACGGTGATGTTGCCGTCCAACAAACATTGGTTGACTGTGGTATTGATATCGAATTGCGAAGCGGAAGTGATGAAGCTCGCCGTTCCGGAAGTAACATAATCATTGGACGGGATGGTTGACGTGATATCGCTTCCCAAACAAACAATCTCGTCGTCGAAGAAGAAATAGCCTTTTTTCGCCGAGTTGCCGGTGTAAGCTCCCGTGTATGAATATCCGGTAGCGGCATAAAGCGAGTCGGAAACAGCACCCGCAAAAGTGGAAGTACCCGGTTGCTGCCAATCGCTTTTCGACAAAGGAATACGGCTCACTTGCGGACAGGTAATGCCCGGAATGCGTGTCCAATTCCATACAGGGAAAATTTCTTTGTATTCGTTGCCATTCACGGCAATATTGGTGCAGCCGTCGGAAGCGAAAAAAGTTTTCAGATTCTCGCCGTTGCCGTATTCAATGTGTTTCGTCCGGGTCGAAACCAAGCGAACATCGAAAGTGTAGTCTTTGCGGTTGTGAAGGGTGTAATCGCCGATATAATAATGTGTGTTTCTGTTTGGCGCTTGATAATCGGCCGGTTCTTGCGCCCGCATGCGTTTGATGGCGGCGCGGTATTCGTCGGCATGGTCGGGGTCGATGGAGAGCATGCGGTCGATATAGGTTGCGGCGCCTTGTTTCAGCGATTCGCCTTTACGGCTTAAAATGCCTCGTCCCGAAACGCTCCACATCATGTATTGTCCGCGAATGGCTTTGAGCCATGTTTCGCGCACGAAGCGGCTGAGTATTGCCAGTTTATCGCCTGAAAGTGCGTATTGAGTGCCTGCGGTGTACATGGCAAACATGGTTACGCCTTTGATAAATTCATCTCCGTAGCCGCCGATGTACAGTTGTGTGCTGTGCTGAAAATTGCTGCCATCGACTTGCAAGCCTTCTGCTGTTGTTGAAACGTATTTCAATCCGTCATAACCTTGGGCAAGCGTGGTAGATAAGAGACTGGCATCCGCTGTGAGGCAGGCGCGGTATAACCAATGCAAAGCGACATCGGTTTTGTTGGCTCCTGTTTGACTTGCGGGATTTCCGCCGTCGGCACGCATCCGGTCGATAGTCAAATTGACAAGGTCGAGCGGTAACTTTTGTTTTCCCTTGCGCATTTGTATCATCAGAATGCCCAAACGTTGCGGTTCGGCAATTTGGTTGTACCACCAGTTGGAACAATAGGGATTGCGGTCGTACCAATATTGCAGGGCATTGACAATCTTTTGGTATAAATCGTCGTTTTCGTAATAATTCGAACCCGGTAGTGTGTAAGCGAATACGAAGTCGGAAAGCCGGTCCACGTGGTCAAGCGGAACCCAGTCCGTGCGTTCGGTAGAAGCGTAATTTACATCGGAAAACGAGCCGTTTGTCGCATATTTCGTTAGATGGGAAGTTACCGAAGCGCTCAATGCGGCAGGGTTTTTCTTGCTTTCGTTGTCGGTGCGGATACGGTTCAGCAACAAGTTGAACATTGCTTCCGAGGGGTCGTCCACATCGTAAAGTGTTTCTTTTATCCAGTCGGATTTTTTATACACATAAGAACGAATGGTGGGATGTTGTGTGGCATTATCATCGTCCATGGTATAGAATTGGACATAGCCGTAACTTACGGCATTATTGCAACGGATGACCAAAGAAATTTCGTTTAATTTCTGAGCATGGGCTTCTAATGCGTATTTGGTAATATCGAATGTAAGTGGTTCATTCACTCGTTTTGCAGTGTTTGTTGGGTCTGCAATACCGCCTTGAGATTGAGCAACGGCCGTATTTCCGTAAGCCAAATTTCCTTTGTTATTCCAAGTCAGTGTAGTACTATTCCACGTTGAGGTGACGGGGAAAACTTGCAGGGCAATATCATTGCAAGCTTTTCCTGCATACGCTAAATAAAGCGTGATTTCTACTTTACCCACCGTATCAGTTGCAGCAACGTTGGCCAATCCGGTCAGCGGGAAGCGTAAAAATGCTTCACCTTGGGCATTTGCACTACCTTTTTGTACCAACATACTTTTCTCCATAGGGAAAGATTGGTCGGCGGTGGTTCCGCCACGCACCTGAGTATCTTCCGTTACTTTCAAAGTGGATACTACCGGCGGGGTCAATTGTTTTTCGTAGGGACCGATGTCGATGGAATTGCCGACGATGCGTTCGCCACCGGCATAATCGGTTGCGGGGAAACTCAATCCGCCTTTGGTATAGCCTTTGTCAATACCGGGCGAAGTAGTTAATGTGAGATAATCCGTTCCGAAAATCGCCGTACTGTCGGCGCTTGCAATGCTTGACGACAATTCAATGGCTGCATTGTAATCCATACGGTCGATGATATTGTTTTTGCAGGTAGGAGTTGCTTTGCCGGCACCCGACAAATTCACGCCTACATTGACTATCGTATTGGTATTATCCGTGTTCTTATACAATATATTATTGCAGAGTGTTTGTATGCGGTCGCTATTGTCGGCTGTGAAGCATACGCCTGCACCATTGACCGCCGTTGAGCGATTATTGGCGATGGTGTTGTTGTACACCGAGCCGCCGCTGTCGCGTTCGTCATAAGCCACACCGCTACCCGATTTGGAAGCGATATTGTTCACAATAATACAGTTATAGACTCTTCCACGGGCATAAACGCCTCCTGCAAACGTAGCGGTATTTCCTTCAATCCAACAGTTGTAAATCGTACTGTTGGCGGTGATGAAAGCGCCGCCGCCGCAACCGTTGGCGCTTCCCAGCGGTTGAGTTCCTGTCGTAATGGTGCTGTTGCCAATCATCCGGCAGTGGTGTATGTTCACATAGTCGAAATATCCGCCTCCGCCTTTTTGGGGACTGTAGTTATTGGTTATCAAACAATAAGCTACTTCAGCATTGGCGCGGAGATTCAAACCGCCGCCGTCGTTGTTCGCACCGCTACCCGAAGTAAAATTACGGATAATGCAGTTTTGTATGGTGTATTTACCTGAATTTCCACCGGCAGCAACATTAATGGCACGGCCGTGTGAACTTGTTCCTTCCAACGTAAGTCCGTCGAAAGTAAGGGTCATTGCACTGCTTGAGTTAAAAATATGGCAGGCTTCACCCGTGCCGCTGTTTTTCAGGATGGTAGGGTGGTCAAATTCCCAGGCTTGTCCGTTGGTGGGTTTGGTGCGTTCGTTCAAAGCCGATTCCGTACCGGCAAAACCGCCATAGACGGATACGCCGTCTTTCATTGTAATGGTGGCAGTGGTGTAGGTTCCTTCCGATACCCAAATCTGGTCGCCCGAAGCGGCAACTGTATAAGCTTCGGATAAGGTAGTTTTTACTTCAGCAGTAGGTTTGCCTGTCCAATTACCTACATACCATACTTTGGCTTCAACAGACGGAACAACAGTCAATGCAATCGAAATTGCATATACAAATGCGAATAGTTTTCTCATTTCAATACAAATTAAAATACGCCTCAAAGGTCGGAGTTTTTCTGTATTTCCTTGTGCTCTAACAGGTCTTTTCTTTGTCCTTTTTTGACAAAAGACCTTTATAAACGAGCCAAATGCCGGCAATAATAAAGGGGATACTTAATAGTTGCCCCATATTGAGCAGCATTCCTTCTTCGAACGTTTCCTGTATATTCTTAAAAAATTCGACAAAGAAACGCGAAAGGAAAATACCTATTAAAAAGACGCCGAATATCAATCCGGGATACTTGTAGTCTTCTCTTTTCCAATACATCCACAGGCAAACGAAGCCGGTAAGTATATAAAAGAAAGCTTCATACAGTTGCGTGGGATGGGAGGGAAGCGTGAAAACCGGTGTTTGTCCGTATTGTACGAATCCGATATTGTCAATAAAACGGAAGGCCCAAGGCAGGTGGGTGGCATGGCCGTAAATTTCGTGATTCATCAAATTGCCCAGGCGGATTAAAGCCGCGACAAAACCCACGGGGACAACCAATCGGTCTAAGGTCCACAGCATGTTCCGGTGCGTTATTTTTTTGGAATAAATCCAAACGGCGATAAGAATGCCGAGCGTGCCGCCGTGACTGGCCAATCCGCCTTCCCAGATTTTAAATATTTCGATGGGATGATTCAGATAATATCCGGGATTATAAAACAAACAATGTCCCAATCGTGCACCTACGGTTGCCGAAATGATGACGTAGAGGAACAACTTGTCATACCAACCCTCGTCAAGTTTTTCATGTTTCCAGATTTTTGACACGATCCATGCGCCAAGCGCGAATCCTACGGCAAAGGCGATGCCGTACCAGCGGACTTCACGTCCGATAAAAGGAATGGTAAAAGCCGTCGGATCGGCCGTCCAAGTGATATATGATAGCATATTTATTAAAATTAGTTTGTATGAATTGAAGTTACAAAAGTACAGAATTAAATGTAACCTCCAAATGATTCATGAATAATTTTTACAGACCTCCAATGATAATAGTTAATCCTTATACTTTGTGCGTTACTTCATTTTAATGTTTAGCCAATATTTTTTCAAAATATGCAAGATCGTTTTTTGTATTTAAGAAACAATTGTGTATTTTTGTAATCACAATTAAAATAATACCCATTTAAATAGTGCGAATCATGAAATTCTATGATAGAAAGAAAGAGTTGGAAACGCTTGATCGTAACAGGGAAGAATCAAAAAGAAGCGCCTGTTTTACGGTAATGGTTGGACGGCGTAGAATTGGTAAAACTTCATTGCTTTTAGAATCGGTGAAAGGGCAGAAATACTTGTATCTGTTTGTATCCCGTAAAAGAGAGCCGCTTCTTTGCGCTCAATTTCAAAAAGAAGCAATGGAGGCTTTGAATTTACAGATATTTGGTACAATAACGCAGTTTTACGACCTCTTTGAGCAACTATTGCTGTTTGCCACCAAAGAACATTATACACTGATAATTGATGAATTTCAAGAATTTGACAATGTTAATTCGTCTGTTTTCAGTGACATTCAAAATCTTTGGGATAAATATAAAGATAAAGCAAAGATTAACTTTATCGTTTGCGGTTCGATATATTCCATGATGATGAAGATTTTTGAAAACAAGAAAGAGCCTTTATTTGGTCGTTTGACTTCAAAAATGATGATACGACCTTTTGCTGTAAGTGTAATAAAAGAAATACTTGGGGATTATAATTCCGGATATACGTCCGGGGATTTGTTGTGTCTCTACCTTATTACCGGTGGAGTTCCCAAATACATCCATTTGCTCATGGAAGCTGGTGCCACAACGATTGATAAGATGCTCAACAGGATAACGCTTCCCGATTCTCCTTTTTTGAATGAAGGAAAAGAATTACTGGTATCGGAATTTGGAAAAGAATATGGAACGTATTTCTCCATACTACAATTAATTGCCTCGGGTAAAAATACTCAAAGTGAGATTGATTCCATTATAAATAAGAATACAGGGGCCTATCTTGTCAATCTTGAAAAAGAATACTCACTCATTGTAAAAAACAAGCCCTTGTTTTCCAGACCGGAAAGTCGCAATGCCCGTTGGACTATCAATGATAACTACCTGCGTTTTTGGTTTCGCTTTATCTATCCCAATCAATCATTCATTGAAATGGGAAAACATGAATTACTTCGTGAATATATTGATACACAGTATGAAACATATAGCGGGTTGATTTTAGAGAAGTATTTCCGGGAGAAAATTGCTGAAAATGAACGTGTAACAAATATCGGTAATTATTGGGACAACAAAGGCAAAAATGAAATTGATTTGATAGCGCTCAATGATTTGGATAAAACGGCGACAGTAGCTGAAATTAAACGTAATCCTAAAAGAATTGACATGAATCTGCTTGCCATGAAGGCAGATAGTATCAAGAAAGAGCTGGAAAACTATAAAGTAGAACTCAAGGGATTATCAATGAATGATATGTAAAAAATCCGGCATAGCACAAAAAAAGCTGTCCGATCAATTTCAAACAGCTTTTTTACTTTACGTTTTCAAAAAAATTACTTGCGGATACCTAATTCTTTGATAATTGAACGATAACGTTCGATATCGCGGTCTTTCAAATAATCCAGTAAACGCCGACGTTTACCTACCAACATTTTCAGAGATCTCTCTGTGCTATAATCTTTTTGATTTAACTTGAGATGCTCAGTTAAATGCGAAATACGGTAGGAAAACAATGCTATCTGTCCTTCTGTAGAACCGGTATCAGTGTTAGACTTTCCGTACTTTGCGAAGATTTCTTGCTTCTTTTCAGAATCTAAATACATAAATAAATTATTATTAAAAATTTGCGGGGCAAAGATAAGGAAAAAAATTGAAAGTGCATAATTATTTATATCTTTGTGGCGTTTTAGTTAATTTTCAACGGTTATTTTTCAATTTCAACTTAAAAATATGGATATTTCGATTGTTATTCCCTTATTGAATGAAGCAGAATCTCTGCCCGAACTGTATGCATGGATTGAAAAAGTGATGCAACAGGAAGGTTTTTCATACGAAATAATCTTTGTTGATGATGGAAGCACCGATCATTCATGGGAAATTATTCGTGATTTGCACGCGATGCATCCCGAAGTGAAAGCCCTTCGTTTTCAATACAATTACGGCAAATCGCCAGCCTTGCATTGCGCTTTCCGTCAGGCACAAGGCGATGTTGTGATTACGATGGACGCCGATTTACAGGATAGTCCCGATGAAATTCCCGCCTTGTATCACATGATTAAAGACGAAAAATACCATTTGGTTTCGGGTTGGAAAAAGAAACGTTACGACCCCATTACCAAAACTTTACCCACGAAATTATTCAATGCGACGGCACGCGCTTTTTCAGGTATTCAACTGCACGATTTCAATTGCGGCTTGAAAGCGTATGATAAAAAAGTGGTCAAAAGCATCGAAGTATATAACGATATGCACCGCTGGATTCCGTTTCTGGCGAAAAATGCGGGATTTACCAGAATTGGAGAAAAACCGGTCCATCACCAAGCGCGGAAATACGGACACTCCAAATTTGGTTTTGACCGTTTTACCAATGGTTATCTGGATTTGTTTACACTCTGGTTTTTGTCGAAATTCGGAAAAAAACCGATGCACTTTTTCGGCGTCATCGGTACAGTGATGTTCTTGATCGGATTTTTTGCCGTATTGGCTGTCGGAGGCATCAAAGGATATGCTTTATATAAAGGTGTTGCTGCGCCCTTGATTACCAATACGCCTTATTTTTATATTGCTATTGCCAGCATGATTATCGGCACGCAATTGTTCTTGTCCGGATTTATAGGGGAACTGATTACCCGCAATGCGTCCGAACGAAATCACTATACGATTGCGGAAGAATTAGTATAAGTTGAAAGCGTAGCCTATGCCGAGATAGAACGTATTGTAACTGTTTTCTTCTTTAATGGAGGAATAGTGCCAACCGGCGTTGATGCGCAGATTTTCCGTTACATTGCAACGGGCATGCCAACCGATGTTAAATCCTAATCCGTTAAAGTCCCTATCCAAATATTCATTGGGAACAGGTTGGTATCGATATATTAAATATTGTGCGCCAACGCCCGGTCCCGTAGCAAAATATCCGAAATTCAGCAATAAAAAACGGATATTCAAATGCGTAGCGGAAAATAATTTCAAGCGATAATCTTTCTCATACAGGAGATCGTATTTCATTAAATCAGTACTCATCATTTCGGATGCGCTGATTTCCAATATATTATTTACCCCATACGACAAATTCAATCCGTAAACCGTACCCTTGAACTTGGTGGTGTATCCCCCTTGTGCACCAATTGTAACATCGCCTTCCTGAGCAAAAGTGGTTAATCCGAAAAATCCCGATAAAAGAATAAGAACTATTTTTTTCATTTCAAATAATTATTTAATATATGTGGCAAAAGTAGCTATTATCCGAACATGCACCAATTATTTTTAGATTTTTAAAATATATTTTGTGCCGCTTCGTCTTAACTTATGAAGACGTCTTAGTGAATGCAAATTGGAGTATTGATCATTTTAAAAATTACACGTATGTTAAAGTTACTAATTTTTATTGCTGTGGATGTTATTGCGTTTTATTATCTTTGGCGAATCATAGTGAAAGAGTTAAACATGAAAAATTAAAATAAACATGAAACATTTAAGAAGAAAAAAAGGATTGGCAGCATTGATTTTTGTCATTGTATTTTCTGCCGGATCAGCAGTTGTTATGTGGTTGTGGAATGCCCTGTTGCCCGATATTTTCGGACTTTGCCCCATTAATTTTTGGCAATCGGCCGGATTGATGATCTTGTCGCGAATCCTGTTGGGGGGTATGGGGTGGCTAAGCCACTTTTTCAATCACTCCATGCACGGGGAGAAGTGCAACAATTTTTTTGAAATGCACCGTCAAATGCGGCGAATGTCGTCCGATGAACGCATGGAATTTATCCGTGAACGGATGAGCAAACAAAACGATGAAGGAAAATAAATCCGTCCGTCATATTTCCGAAATACCCGCTGTGTATGAGGAATATAAGAGAGATTTAAAAGGCTACATCGCCCGCCGTGTCAATATTTTGGAGGACGTAGAAGACGTTCTCCAAGATGTTTTTGTCAAACTTGCACAAACCGATGTGGAAAAAAATCCGATTGAACGGATTTCATCGTGGCTTTACACCGTTGCCCAAAACCAAATTATTGATTATTACCGCAAAAAGAAAGAAGATGTGTACAACTTTTCCGCCAAAGACGGCGAAGAAGACAGTTTTGTTGATACCTTAATGAATCTGTTGACGGAAGAATCCGATTCGCCCGAAATGCAATACCTGCAATCAATGGTCTGGGTGGAATTGGAAGCAGCCCTGGACGAACTTCCGAAAGAACAGCGCAACGTGTTTGAACTTACTGAATTGGAAGGTTTTTCATTCAAAGACATTTTTGAATCAACCGGCATTCCGGTAAATACGCTTTTGTCGCGGAAGCGGTATGCGGTTCTGTTTTTGCGGGAGCGGTTGCAATACTTGCATCAGGATATGTTGCTTGATTAAGTATATGTCAGAATAGTGACCTGATATTGATAATACATTTTGCAAAATACTTTATCTTTCAAGACTTTCAGAGAGTAAAATTATTTCCATCAGTTTTTCGTAGTTACTCACTTTTGAGAACTTCACAATGCCTCCGCTAATGGTGTCGAAATGTTTTTCTGCGCAATGGATTTTCAGTTTTTCAATCTCCCTCAAATCCATATCCGAATCAGAGCCTTTGGTTTCGGCAACAAAATAGATATGACGTACTTTGTCTTTGTCAAAAACAATTGCCCAATCAGGGCTGTAATTAGCTATCGGAGTGGAGATATAAAAACTTTTGGGAAGTTTGGCATACACAACTACTTCCACACTGTTTTCAAGCGAACGTGCAAAGTCCGTTTCAATCTTGGAGTCGGATGTAAGATAATCGTAAATATGCTTTTTCAACTGTTCCGAATTGCGGAGGGCGAACTTGTCGTTAGTGAAAATTGTTTGGGCATCGTGCCTGTCTTCAATTTTGTGATAAACAATATTGTTGATTATCAGACTGGCTTTCACTTCGTTAATTAGTTTGCTACATTTAGCGATAAATTCTTCCGGGTTCTTGCGAAGCAAAAAGAACTTATCTTCTTTTATTACTTTGAGAATCTCAACGATTGTTTGCCTTTTGAGGTTAGTACGTTTTTCTATTTCTCCAATTACATCATATACGCTATTGGTATATAGGTCATTTTTGATTTTTAGATATTGACGACCGGATTCTTTCACAAGTGAACCTTCTTTCATTTCTTCTTTTGTACCGCTTTCCAATTCGCCGGTTTTGATTTCATACACCCGGTCAGCGATATTCAAATCTTTATTTATCCGGTTTTTACTATCGGTTATTAGTTTATCCGTATCAAATCGGACTTCATAAATTGTTTTCAGATTAATCTTTTCCCAGAGTTCCTGAAACTCTTTTTTTGCAAAGTTTTTGTTTGGGTTGAGAGTTATCGTTTGCCGTTCATTTTCAGGCATAAATGATTCGCTTGTATATATTGATTTTAGTAATGTGCCAATCGATTCCCTAAAGGGTTCTATAGTTTCAGGTAAAGGCATTTTTACTTGCTCTATCAATTCACGGCCGAAAGGAGTTATCTTATCATCTTCATCTATTACATCAAATTTATAAAGTATCTTGTTCAATCTCTTGGCTTCATCATCTGTAATCCGGTGTTGTTCTTCTTTTTCGTTGCTAACCACCTTGCCAACAAAAAATGACACTTCGGCTTTTTGTGGACGGTCTTTGAGTGTTGCCGCTATTTCGCTTTGCAAACCTTTCGCAAAGTCTTCATACCTTTCAGAAGCGACTACTGTTAGTTTGTTCACTTCGTGTACTTGCTCGCCAATTAATTCAAAATCTTGCCGCATACCACGCATATCCACGCATAAACGCATTCCGCGACCAACTTCCTGCCTTCGGCGCGTAAGACTTCCGCTTTCCGCATTTTTCAGGGCGCATATTTGAAACACATTGGGATTATCCCAACCTTCTTTCAAAGTAGAGTGGGAAAAGATAAACCGTACCGGTTCTTCAAAACTCAGCAATCTTTCTTTATCCTTCATGATAAGGTCGTATGCCGAAATATCGTCCGAATCTTCACTTCCACGCTTCACGGTTGGGTCAA
>JAITXK010000030.1 GCA_031284765.1 Candidatus Symbiothrix sp. | reverse complement strand
GACTGTAACCGACTTTTTGACCATTGACCCAAACGTACATTGCTGCCAATCCACTTTCAAAATGCAGATAGACACGGCGACCGTCCCATTCTTTGGAAATATTGAAATCACGGACGTAGCAACCCACCGGATTGTCATTGTGGTCGATATAAGGTGGATTTGTGGGGTGCGGATAGTTGATATTGGTGTAGATAGGCGTTCCGAAACCTTGCAATTCCCAGTTGCCGGGCACCTGAATATTGTCCCATTTACTCACATCGTAACCGGCTTTATAGAATCCTTCGGGCTTATCGGCAGGCTTTTTGTGCCAGTTGAATTTCCACGTGCCGTCCAATGATTGATAATAAGGTGAAGCGGAATAGACATCTGCAACGGCTTGTGATTCATCACTATACGGCAAAGCGGTAGCACGTGCTGGTTCTTTGTTGATGCCGAAAATTTCGGGGTTTTCCCATTCGGGTGTTTGAGCCTGCATCATTCCACAAAGAAGTAACGCAGAGCACAGTAAAAAAGATTTGTTCATCATGATCTATTTTAAAATTATAATTTTGGCAAAGTTAGTTTATCATTTTGGAAATTCCAATTTGTTTACTGCCTCCTTCCCAAATTAATTTTATTTGCAAATCGACAGTTGAAGATACTTTAATGCGCGGTTCGTCTTTTGGATTTTTCCGTTTGGCGCAAAGCAAGTTCACTACACCCTCTTTCCCGAACGGATAATTTTTGATGCCGTGTTCGTCCAACAAGCGGACATCCCAGACCAATTCGTTGGCGGGAACGTTGGGACGGATGCCGAAAACATATTCAAAGAGCATAGTGATGGGGATCAACCCTGTCCACCCGACAAATTTTTGCTTACCCATACCTTTGTGCATTTCGGGTGCATAATGCTCCCATAGAGTTCCGGTTTGTTTATATACTTCGATGGCGTTTTCCAAGAGATTGGAGGCAATAGCGTGTGCCAAAGAATCTTTTTCGTAATTGGTCAATCCCCGTAAAACCATATAGGAAGAGGGTGCCCACACACCGCCGTTCCAATAACCGCCGTCGGCTTTATAGCCCGGATTGTCGGCGGACAAAGCGGGTACTCTGACTGTGCGGGCAAACTCATTCGGATTTTCCAAATGTTGAATAAACCGCTCGGACTGATTTTTATCCGCTGTCTGCGCCAACAATGCCCAGTAAGCGGCTATGCTCTTTACATCGGAAAGGCTGCCGTCCCTGAAGCGGTCAAAGTAAAAGGCGGTTTGGTTGTTCCACATTTTTTCATTGACGTATTGAGTCAGATAGTCGATTTCTTCCCGAATATCTTTAACTTCGGAGTCTTTTCCAAGATGTTCCGCCATTTTGATTAGAATTTTACCTGCGAAAATTTCCTGTAAAGTAATATCTATCCACGACATGTGAGCGGAACTCCATAACTCATGAAATCCCTGCGGGATGCGCGGTTGGTTGTCCATACCGCAACCCCAACCCGAAGCAAAATACGAGCCGTCAGGCCACGAGCGATAGGTTTTAAACCACTGATAATACGCCAACAGCGGATGAAAAACCTGTTGTAAACGGGCGGTATCGTTCAAGTTCAGGAAATATTCCCATTCTGCCCAAGGCATCACGTTGGGACCTGTGCTGGAGGCATCGAAGCGCTCAAACGTATCCGATCCGTCCGATTCACGGATTTCTCTGCAGATGAAACCGTCGGAGTGCTGTTTGCCATAAAAGTTGTCCAATGTGGCTTGGAAATCGAAGGCACGTGAACCGTAACGCCCGAACATCAAAATAAACGAGGAATCCCACATAAACAAACAACCGTTGAAAGCTGTGTCTATGAAAGGCGATACAAATCCGTTGCGCTTCGTCGGAACACGCAAATTGGAAAAAGCAATCTCCCACGCATAATGGTAGAGATTGATAGCATCGGGATGATTCGCCCATATCGGTTGCGGAAGCATCTGCCGGGCGCTTGCGTAGTCGGGCACCGGTGTAACGTCGGGCGTTTGATGAATAAAACTATTTTGTTCGACTGTAGAATTTGGCACGTGTACATCGTAATAATACGTTTGCGCTTGCATCTCTGTCATCAATAGTAAAATGGACAGGCAGATAACTGTTTTTTTTAATTTGTGTGTCATACTTTGTTTTATTAAGTTTGTTACCACGTGTGTGTCTTCATAATCAGATTTAATAACCGTTCGATGTTGTGTTCGAGTTCGGCACGAGTCAGCGAGCCATTTTTTAGGGCAGAACGTAATTTATTGGGGTCGCCTGAGGGCATTTTAATATCATTGCCTGCTTTGGATTCCAACACGTGCGAACTGTTGTTCCACCAATCGGTCATAACCAAGCCGTCGTAGCCCCATTCATTCCGCAGGATATTGGTGAGCAGTTCGTAATTTTCCGAAGTTTCCTTGCCGTTAATCAAGTTGTAGGACGTCATCATTGCCCAAGGGCCGCTTTCTTTGACTGCTATTTCAAACCCTTTGAGGTAGATTTCTCGCAAAGCACGTTCCGATACACGGCTGTCGCTGCTGTTGCGGTTGGTTTCCTTATTGTTACAAGCAAAATGCTTCAAGGTAATTGCTGTTTTTTTCGATTGTACGCCTTTGGTTAAGGCGGCAGCGGTTTTTCCGCACAGCAAAGGGTCTTCGGAGTAATATTCAAAGTTTCGTCC
>JAITXK010000130.1 GCA_031284765.1 Candidatus Symbiothrix sp. | reverse complement strand
GCTAAATTGTCGGAAAGTTTGGTATATCCGCTCACATAATTGAGATAGATATCATCTACTAAGCGCGAGAGCCAGGGCGTAAGCGTATAGCTGATGCCCGCTTTACTGTAGGCGAAGGCATATTTGGCCGGATTCCAATACTGTGAAAATACGTCGGGGGAGGTAGCTGCTCCCACATCGCCCATAGCGCCTCCACGGGCATCGGGAGCAATGGTCAACGAGGGAATACCGGTTTCCAATGGATTGAAGTTTTCTTCTTTAATGGTTTGCGCCTGTATTTGTATGGCGGCAAAAAGCAATATTGCAAGGGTAATTACTGATTTAAATTTGTTCATCCTATTCATTTTTTATTCGTTTATTGATATTTTATTTGCTAACTATAATACAAGTATTTTTTTCGCTTGGGTGGTCTCTTTTCCGCCTTTGGTTTTAATAATCGCTTGGTAGAGATAAATGCCCGGATGTACTTTTTGCCCACCGGTTTCTATCAAATTCCAATCAACGGTATAAGTATTTGACAATTCGGACGGAGAAGTATGGTTGTATGACCATAAAATTCGTCCGGTTAAATCAAATACGCGGATTTCAACTTCCAGCACGGTTTCTTCTCCCGGACGGTTGTGGTCGATATAGAAGCGGGTGCTTTCTTTGGCCGGATTCGGGGCGGCGGTCAAGGTGGCAATATTGGGTTTAAATCCCTTTACTACAGTAAATTGAATGATTCCCGTACTTGAATTATTTAATATATCCCACACTTTAAGCACCAGTTCATGTTGTCCGGCCGGCAGTTCGGGAATAGAGAAAGAAACGGTTCCCCGTCCTTCAACCCCATCGTCGGGTTGGAATAGATGATTCAAGGATTTATAAGTTAATTCCGGCTTGTTGTCAATACAAAAACTGATGTTATGTCCCAAGCCGTTTCCGGTCAGATTGATGCCATCGACATCGTATATCCGGGCAAACAAAAGTGGCGTTTCATTGACTTTGTCTCCGCTTCGGAATGCTTCCGAGTTGAGATACAGTTTTTCGATGACCGGACCAAAGCCGTCATCTGCATAGTCTGCTGTTCCCGACAAAGTATATTGTTGAAAATAACCGGCAGCATCTTTTTGCTGCACATCATCCGAAGCGTAGAAATTCATTTTGCCCAATGTTTTCGAATAGGCAATGTCTTTCGGAATGGTGTAGGAAAAAGCGAACTGTCCGTTTTGAATGGGATTCTTCCCTTTGTAAACGATATTGGGATATTCTATAAATGTCCAACGTGCCAAACCATTCGCATCCACTATATTTCCGTCTTCCTTTCTGTTGCTGTAAATGACTGATTGACTCGTTTGTTGTCCATCCAAAATGGTTGATTGGAGTGTTCCTGTAAAATCATTGATGGGGTCTCCGTTACCATCGGTAACTTTTCCTTTTAATGTAACTCGTTCCAACGCTTTGAAATTAAAGGTGGTCGCTCCGGTTACCGGATATCCATTAATGCTATCCAAAATAACTTCCCATTCAGGATAATTCAATTTCATGGCAGGGTCGCCAATCAGGATAAAATTCAATTTATTTCCGCCATCACCTGAGATATTCATTTTACTTTTGCGAATAATATCGCCTAAAGAAGAATGGCTTCCATCGGCGTTTTTGGCAAAGATATTTTTGATTAATTGACTGTTCATTAACTGATTACCGCTTGAATATACCACACGTGTAGTAGTAAACAAGGCGATCGCTGCGCTTTGCGGCTGCAAGAAGGCAGTTTCTCCCGCCGAAACTTGGTCGTCATCATAACGTCCGAAGTCGCAAGTAGCGGTAATCCATAACGGCAAGTTTTTGAATGTCATCTGTCGAATCGTGGAAATGTGCATCATATCTTCGGCCGACATGGACGTAGGGCTTCCGTGACCGGTGTAATTGAAGAGAAAACAACCCTCTTTCAGGGTATTCATTAATTTTTGCTTGGCGCCGATATAAATTTTTCGTCCGTTTGCCGTAGTGGGTTGAAAAGCATCCATATACGATTTAACCACCATATATTGGGAATGATTTTGTTCGACGTACCGGGCTAATTCGTCCGCTTGTTTGCTGAATCCGCAAAAAGAGTCTGTTGATCCGGTATCATCGGCGGTAAAGATTACGGTATTTTTCCAAGAACTGTAATCTTTGTTGTCCATGTAGTCAATCACTTTATTCAAAACGGTTTCCGCTTGTTCGTAACTATTGACAGGAAAACGGCCGATACCGATGTCCAATACATCCCGTTCCAAATTTACGCCTTCGGAATCATCCAGAAATCCAAAATAATCGTCTGTTCCATACGAATAGGTTTCATTGATAGAGTTTACAAATTGGTATGACAGTAAAACCTGTTTCGGATTGATTTGGCGGTTGTTATAATGTCCATCGCCAAAAAGAAGGAGGTATTTGGGCTTTTCTTCGGCAGTTGTTGCGCGGTCGTAAAACATTTTCATGAACCTGCGGTAGGCTGTCGCGTCCGGAGTTCCGGACGAAAATTCATTGTAAATCCATTCCGGCTGAACTACAGCAACGGTTAATCCCTGCATTTCGCGATGTTTTTCAGCCAGTTGTTCGGCCAAAGGCATATACGCTTCCGCAGCAATAATGACCATATCGGTTTGCTTGATAGCATGTAAATTTTGATTTTTAACGATACTTTTCCCACTATCATATAGCGGTGTCGGAAACGATTTGGTAACATCTACCAAAACATATTCCGGTATTGTATTTCCTGATGAGTTAGCCCCAAAACTCATGCTTGTTCCGGTTAATTCGGTTGCTACTTTTTGTATGTTTTCCGCATCGCTGATATTCCACACCTGAAGATTGGTTGAAGCATCGCTGACAACATATTTCAACGATTTATTGAGGCTTGCTTTGTTGCGAAAAAAGGTATAGGCGGTATTGTAGGATTGGAGTTTGCGCTTCATGTTCAGACTGATAAAGTTGAGAAAAGCACTTGGAATTTGTCCCTGCGGGTAGTCCAGCTTGACGGTTGCCGTTACCGTTTCCGATTTATTACCGTCCCATGTTTTGGTTCCATCAACCAATTGTGCTTTTTCATACTCTCCGGATGTTTTGGAGATATTTATTTTCAGCACTTCCGTATTGTTGATGGATACGCTGACGGGCACCGAAGGGGAAGTTAATTTATGTGATGCGGCAAAGGACAAACGTACTTTGCCCTGCTCATCGGTAATCCCCGGAATAGAAAATGTAAAGGATTGAGTGGGGTTGGTAGCGAAATTTTCG
This sequence comes from Candidatus Symbiothrix sp., assembly GCA_031284765.1. Classification (GTDB taxonomy): domain Bacteria; phylum Bacteroidota; class Bacteroidia; order Bacteroidales; family Azobacteroidaceae; genus Azobacteroides. The sequence continues at coordinate 5,599 of JAITXK010000130.1, read as the reverse complement.
CCGAATAACTCCCTGCCGGAATGTAAGACGGCAATCAAATCTTTTTCGTGTATTTTGTAATCATCGAAAGAGGTAACAGTGCTGTCTGTAGCGGCAAATGAAGCTTGTACCGGCATTTCTTGGAGGCCTTCGTCGCTTTCAGCAATGAAATAAGAGCCATATTGAGCGTATGGATTGTTTTCGTGAACGAATGAGTCGTTAGTCGTTTTATACGTCCATTGGGTGAGTCCGCGACCATAAAACAAGAGGAAATCGCCGGCATTGAAAATGCCATCGGCACCTTTACTGACATAGACTGCTACTTCGGGAAGGTCGTCAATGTAGGGTTGTCTAAAATCCTGACTCAAAATCCAACCGCCGTAGCCGTAGATTTTGGTTTTGGCAGGGTCGCTGAATCCCATTTTTTTGATGTCTTCGTAGGTCAGTTTGTACACCGCGTTTTCCGTCACTTTCATTTGCACCCATCTTCCTGCGCTTAACTTGGAATTAAGTGCATAATTTGCTGAAAAAGAAAGAGCCGGTACGAATACCAAAATCGAAACTAACAGCCACGTTCTTCTCAAATGTTTTGTTGCTTTCATGTTATCATTCTTTCACTTGATACAAAAATCCAATAGTTTGTTGTCTTCCAAATATCCTTCTACACGATCGCCGATGTTCAGATTGCCCACTCCGGCGGGAGTCCCCGTATAAATCAAATCACCCATTTTGAGTGTGACAAACCGGCTGACATATTCGATAATTTCATCCGTTTTGAACAGCATATCCTGCGTATTTCCCTCCTGAACGGTTATTCCGTTGATGTCCAAATGAAAGGACAGCCGGTTGATGTTTAGTTTATGATCGTATAATCGAACAAATTTTCCGACCACCGCCGAATGATCAAACGATTTACTCAATTCCCACGGCATACCGGTTTCTCTTAATTTCCTTTGCAAATCGCGAGCCGTAACATCAATGCCTACCGTCACTTCATCGTAATACCGATGGGCGAATCGGTTCCCGATACTTTTTCCCAAACGGCCGATTTTGACAACGACTTCCGTTTCGTATTGTATTTCCGAAGAAAAATCCGGCAAATAAAAGGGTTTTCCATCTTTTAATACCGAAACTTCAGATTTCATGAAAATCGTTGGCTCCGTATTTATTAACGTGTGTTGCATCTCTTTATTGTGAGTTGCATAGTTCAAACCCACACAAATGATTTTCATGATTCTTTTTTATCTTCCCCTCTTTTTATATTGTTCATGTATTTATCTTTCGATATTCGGCTTTTCCAAACCGTAGCCTTTTTTAGCATCTTCATGTTTCAACCAAAAGGCAAACAGGATGGATAATGCGCCGAAACAGGCGAAAATCAACATCGGCAGCGTGTAATTATACAGGACTGTTTCTGTTTCCACCCCGTTAATTGATTTGACAGTGGCGCCAATGATGCAATATTTATCCAACACATAGCCGATTAACATCGGAACGAACATCAATCCCCAGTTTTGAACCCAAAAAACCATTGCGTAAGCCGTACCCACTCGCTGTTCGGGAATGATTTTGGCTACCGAAGGCCACATCGCCGAAGGCACCAACGAAAATCCCACACCCAAAATCAAAACCAAGCCGATGGCCATGTACAAATTGTTCAGCGAAGGAATCGAAAACAGGATATGCACGCACAACAGGATGACCGAACCGATAATCATAATACTTGCCCCTTTCCCTTTCCTGTCGTACAGTCCCCCGAAGACCGGCGTTAAAATAAGCGCACCCAAGGGTAACAAGGCGGGAATGTAGCCCGCAAATTCATCGGAAACGTTATATTTTTGAATAATCAGCCGCGTGGCGTATTTAATAAACGGAAAAACAGCGGAATAAAACAATACGCACAAAATGGTTATTAGCCAAAAAGCCTTGATTTTGGCAATGGCTTTGATGTCGCTGAATTTGAATTCTTCCACCGGAGCGGTGTGATTATCCGCTTCTTCTTTATCCAATTTGCGGTCAAAGACGGAAAAACAGATAAAAGTAACCAATCCAATGCACAACAATAAAAGGGAGAGAATAATCGGGGTGGAGAGATTTTTCGTCCAATTGACCAAAGGTATCGGGGTAAACATGGCCAAGGCCGTCCCAATCCGCCCCACCGAAGTGTTGAGGCCAATGGCCAAGGCCAATTCCTTGCCCTTGAACCATCGGATGACCGCTTTATTGGCCGATATTCCGAACATTTCCGCGCCGGCGCCGAAAACCGCAAAGCCCAATCCTGCCGCCAAAGCCGATTGCCGGGCGGAAATAATATTCCACGAACCAATGCTCAACGTCATCATTTCCGAACTGGTATGACCCGATATAGCCCAATACTTGATGCCGGCGCCCGCCAGCATGATGCAAATCGCCAACGTGCCGGTGAATTTCACACCCATTTTATCCAATACCATGCCCCCGAAAATGAGCATCAGCAGAAAGACATTGAACCAACCGTAAGCGCCGGTGTACCAACCGTAATCGGTGGCGCTCCAATTTAATGCAACTTCCAAACGGGTTTCCAAGGGCGCTAAAGCATCCGTTAAATAATAAGTACACAGCATGGTAAAGGAAACCAATGCCAATACCGCCCAACGAAGGCCTTTTTTATCTCTCAAAGTGCGGGTAGAGTGATTCATTTATTGATTTTTTAAAAATGTAAATATATCTGCTACGATAAACGTGCTTCCGCCGACAAAGATAAGGTCTTTTTCCGTAGCATGTTGCTTTGCGGACAAAAAAGCTGCGCCGACAGTGGGGAAAACTTTCCCCTGCAAGCCGTATTTTCCGGCTTGTTCCGCCAATAACCGGCTGTCTAAAGCGCGGGGAATAGAGGCCTGTGTAAAATAATAGCGGGCATTGGGGGGCAATAAGGCCAATACGGAAGAACTGTCTTTATCGTTGACCATGCCGAAAACGATGTGCAGTTGCTCATATCTTTCCGATTGCAATTGTTTGACAATGTATTGGATTCCGCCGGCATTGTGCCCCGTATCCAACACGATTTTGGGTTGGTATTGAATAATTTGCCAGCGTCCCATCAAACCGGTGTTTTCAATCACATAGCGGAAGCCTTTGTACACCGCTTTCGGCGGAAGGCTAAAGAGGCCGTTTTTCAAAATCTGAAGGGCGCACAAGACGGTGGCTGCGTTTTTCTCTTGCGCAAAGCCGCCCAATTCGTCAATCAGTTCGGGATATTCGGGAGTATCGAATTGGTAGTATCCGGAAGGAAGCAGTTGGGACGCCGGTTTGTTGGGAAATTGCGGTTCAATCCCGCAAAGGCAGGCGGCGTCTTTAAAAACCTGCAAAACCTCGCCTTCCGCTTCTCCGATGACAACGGGAACGTTGGGCTTTATAATCCCCGCTTTTTCTTTGGCAATCGCCGCGAGGGTATTGCCCAACAAATGGGTATGGTCGAAACTGATATTGGTAATGATGCTCAACACCGGCGTGATGATGTTGGTGCAATCCAATCGCCCGCCCAAGCCGACTTCGATGACGGCGACCTCCACTTGTTGTTCGGCAAAATAGGCGAAAGCCATCCCCGTGGTCAGTTCAAAAAACGAAGGTTGAAGCGATTCAAAAAAATCCTTGTGTCCGGCCACGAACTTTACCACGAACTGTTCATCAATCGTTTGTCCGTTTACTCTGATTCTTTCGCTGAAATCCAGTAAGTGGGGCGATGTGTACAGTCCCACCTTGTAGCCCGCTTCCTGCAGGATGGAGGCCAGGAGATGAGCGGTGGAACCTTTACCATTGGTGCCTGCTACGTGAATGGTTTTGTATTTCGTATGCGGGTGGTTCAGGTGTTCGTCAATGCGATAGGAGTTTTCCATGCCTTCTTTGTAGGCGGCGCTACCTATTTTTTGGAACATGGGGGCAGTGTTGCAGAGATATTCTACTGTTTCGTTGTAAGTCATAATCTAATTGCACAATTTTCAGGTAGATGTCTATATTTAGTCTTTGAAATATTGTGCAAAGGTAGTTATTTTTTGCTTATTGTAAGGCAAAGTAAATCAACACACCATATATAACCACAGGTATAGCCACACAAATCCAAACAGACGAAGCCACATAATTGCTGCCGAATTTATTAAAGTAATTCAAAAATGCAGCTGATTGGTCGAACAACCTATCCGAATAGCTTCTGAAATCCCTACAACCCATCCTAAATCCGAGACAATAGAATATAAATCCAATTTTCAAATAATGAAAATGAAATATACTGTCCAATAAAAACAACCATGAAAATGGAATTAGGAAGTAATATACAATGATATTGATTTCGTTGTATGTGAAGCCTGTTATGCGGCCCATGCGCCACAGGAGGTTGGCGACGATGCGGAAGATGATGTTATTCATGTTTAATATAGTGTTTCTGAGGTTGTTTTTTGAATACAACTCCTGTTTTTACTTGCGATATCAGGTCATTATTATTTTTTAGATTATCAATTCTTTTGAAGACTTTTTTATGATGATAAATGGATTCGTCATAATCATTTACTTTGCATGTGCATTGAGGACAAATAGCCATATACTTCACGGTGTAATCCCCATTCCCATAATAACTAAGAATCCAAAATACATTTCCGCCACAATGCGGACAGACAAATGAATCATATTCTTTACTCGGATAAATAAGATTATTCAAATTCGCAAATATCATATAATTTTCTGTTGATGACTGATTACCTTCAGCTTTATAAACAAAAATTTCTTCATCATTTATTATACCTTTATCTTTAGCATTGGAAATAAAAACGGCTCTTAAATGTTGAAACGCCCTATTTTCATTGGCTATAACCATCAGTAAATCGTATTTATCATAGGGATATCTGTCTTCTAATCCCTTAGCTATTCCCCAGAAACCAAATACCCATAACATAAGCCAAATAACCACAAAACTCACACCCACCACACCAAAAAACAACCATGAGAAAAACAGGATGAGAAGTACGGTAAGAAGAGGTATAATCCATTCAATAATGTCATTAAATTTGATATTTTTCATGATTCTTGATGAGTTCAATTGAATTATTTTTTGCAAAATTAATCAAAATTTCGGGAAGGGACATTGCCAATTAATGTTTATTTTCTTATTTAGAAGTAATGACCAAACTATTCGCCATTAATTGGAATAATGGTTTATACTGTTCAAATGTCGATTTTGCATCAAAGTTTACTACCGAATTTTTATTGACCATACCTTGCAACAAGATTAGGTATTGTTTATAAATAATATTGTAAGTGATAGAGTACATTTCTAACTCAACATTTTTACCTGATACCGTATTATCTCTTTTGACATAATATTCAAAACACTTGGCTTTTTGTCCATCTATTTTTATGTCAATATTGGCATTTAACAATGTGGCTTCTTCCGGAAAATAGTCCAATATATCTTCAATTAAACAAACTTTATTATCCAAAAAATCTTTCACATAATTGTTTTTTGATTGTTCTTGAATGATATCAGATTGACTTCGAGGTCTTAATGAAAGAGCAATATTTTCTACAGTTTCAATATCTCTTTCATAGTTCATTTCCGGTATTGTAAAGGCAAGAGTATAGCATATATCGT
>JAITXK010000125.1 GCA_031284765.1 Candidatus Symbiothrix sp. | reverse complement strand
GGCAATTATGCCGTCAATTTTGCCATTCCCCGTGCGGGAGAAATTTGGCGTTGCGGAGTGATTACGCAAAAAGAAAAGATTCCTTTTTCCAAATTATTGGAAACCTTACTGATTGATCGCATATTCGATATACTTCCGGTTTTTGTTTTTTCCATTTTAGCTGTTTGGTTGAATTTCTCGGTATTTCATCAGCACTGGCATGATTTTCAACTTCCGGGATGGCTTCGCTCTCCGCATTTTTATGCCGGAATTTTAGGTTTTGTAGCCTTATCCATCGCCTTTTTTGTTTTTCTGAAAGACAATTTCATTAGCAAAGCGCTGAAAAACTTCTATGTTACGCTGAAAAAAGACATTCCCTTACTGAAAAATATGAACCAAAAACCACTCTTTTTGATTTATACCTTCAGTATTTGGATTGCGTATTTCTTTCATTTTTATATCGCCCTGTTTGCCTTCGATTTCACTGCGCATTTAGGCTTTCAGGCCGCTTTGCTCGTTTTCGTATTAGGCAGCGTAAGTATGTTGATTCCCTCCAATGGCGGATTGGGACCTTGGCAGGCAGCGGATATTTTCGGATTAAGCGTCCTGTTCACAGTCCCCGGCAAGCCGGCCGAAGCCTTTGCCATCGGCGTATTTGCCTTCCAATCGCTTTGGATGGTCTTGTGCGGGTTTGGAGGAATGGTAGTGCTTTCCATCAGAAAAGAAGTAGTGAAATGAAGGAGATGGAAAAAATCGCTTTTGATATGATAGTAGTTTTGAAAGTACAGTCGGTCATTCCCCTGCTGATGGAACGGAAACATCTTTCATTCAAGCAGGCATTGCAGTATTTATATGCTTCCGAACTGTATCAAATGCTGGAAAACGAAGCAACCAAGGTGTGGCATTACAGCCCGATGATGTTATGCACATTGGTCGAGAAAGAGAAAACAAGTGGTCAATTAATTCTTCCCGATCATGTCTAAAGTCCATCATTTCATTATATTTTGTTTGGAAAGTTATAAATCGGCGATGAATATAAGCGGTCATCAAGCCTTGGATGATTTTGAAAAACAGGATGTGTTTTCCTATTTGACGGATGGGTATGAGGTACTCCATACGCAAGGCAGGGGATATCTTATTGAAGCTATTAAAGATTATATTGCACATAGACAATGAAATTGTATCACGGAAGCATTGCACAAATTGAGCAACCTGAAATTATAAAAGGAGAACGACTTTTAGATTTTGGCTATGGCTTTTATACCACCACCAATCAAGATCAAGCAACACGCTGGGCATTCTCTAAACAGGCAAGGCTTGGCAGCGGCCAATGCTATCTCAACGTTTATGAGATAGAAGAAGCTGTTTTTTCAGATCCTGTGATTCGCTTTCTTGAATTTGAGGAGCCGAACCGGGAGTGGCTCCAATTTGTTATTGATAACCGCAGGGGAAAGCAAATGCATGGCTATGACTTGGTCAAAGGTGCTGTCGCAAATGATACGTTGTATCAAACATTTACCTTGTACGAATCGGGTGTTTTGTCGTTGGAAGAAACGATTGTCCGGTTGAAAGTACACCAATTGTTCGATCAAATCTCTTTTCATACAAGGATCGTAATTGAACAATTGCATTTTATAGAAGCAAATACATTAAACATTATAAAATAAATCCAATGGAAAACAGTATTTTAAATCTCAAGCCTTCCAAAGTATGGAAGCATTTTTACGAATTAACCCAAATTCCGCGCCCCTCAGGCTATATGACGGAGATTACCGCCTTCATCGAAGCGTTCGGCAACCAACTCGGTCTGGAAACCAAACGCGATGCCGCCAACAATATCTGCATTCGCAAACCCGCCACTCCGGGCTACGAAAACAAACCCGCCATCATCCTGCAATCCCATTTGGATATGGTGCCGCAATCCAATTCGGATGCGCCTTTCGATTTCACCCAAGACAAAATTCAGGCAATTATTGACGGCGAATGGGTCAAAGCGCAAGGTACAACTTTGGGTGCGGACAACGGCATCGGCGTAGCAGTCATCCTGGCCATTCTCGAAGCCAAGGACTTGGAACATGGCGCCATCGAAGGTCTTTTTACCACCGATGAAGAAACCGGAATGTACGGCGCAATTGCCATTCGACCGGGCTTTATCAACGGGAAAATCATGCTGAATCTCGATTCGGAACAGGACGGCGAACTGTATATCGGTTGCGCAGGCGGAGCCGATGTTTCCGCGCAATTCCAATATCAGGATGAAGCATGGATTCCGAAAGAAGACGTCGCCATAAAGATATCCCTCACCGGTTTGAAAGGTGGACACAGCGGGGTGGACATTCATCTCGGCCGTGCCAATGCCAACAAACTGATGTTCCGCTTTCTGCACGAAGCCTTATCGACTTACAATATTCGTTTAGCCTCTGTTTCCGGCGGTTCGTTGCGCAATGCCATTCCCCGCGAAGCCTTTGCAACGATTGTCGTGGACGGCAAAGAACCATACAAACGCATTCTCGAAATGGTGGCCGGATACAAAGAGGTGTTCAACCGGGAATTTGCCGGAATCGAAAACCCGATTGAGTTCAAAGCGGAGTTTGCGCCCATCACACCCGCTCTCAAACTGATTCCCAAAGATGTACAAACACGCTTGACGCAGGCCATTATGGCGTGTCCGAACAATGTAATCAATACGGTAGCCGGTATGTCAACAGTCGATGCAGTGGAAACTTCCACCAATATGGCCATCGTCCACTCATCGGAAGGCTTGACGGAAGTGAAATTTTTAGTCCGCAGTGCCTCCGAAAGCAAGAAAGAGGCAGTTTGTAAATCCATCGAAAGCGTGTTTCAATTGGCTAAAGCCGATGTTGTGGAAACGAGCAACGGCTATCCGGGCTGGAATCCCAATCCGCAATCACCTGTTTTAGCGGTAATGGAAAGGGTTTATGAAGCACAGAACGGCGAAAAACCCTTGGTCAAAGTAATGCACGCCGGTTTGGAATGTGGCATCATTTTGGCAAGTGTTCCCGGATTGGATACCGTTTCGTTTGGCCCAACAATTAAATTTCCACATTCACCGGATGAAAAAGTGAAAATTGCCACTGTGCAAAAATTCTGGGAGTATTTAACCGTTCTATTAAAAAGCATCTAATGATATGTTAGATAAAAATTGTCGTATCGTCATTGCGAGGGCGAAGCCCGAAGCAAACCAGAAAGAATACACTCAAACAATACTGGATTGCTTCGCTCCGCTCGCAAAGACGTCTAAAGAGATTTAACTTAACACTAATTAAAAATAATAAAGTATGAAACTGTACAAATTAATTGCACTATTGGCGTTCGTATCTATCGGTTTTACAGCGTGTGTCTCCAATGAAATAGAAGAAGACGCTGTCTATACATTCTCGCAAACCTATAAAGTAGCTGTGAGTGATATGGACAAGAGAGTTGATCCTGCCGGTACTTATTATGAGTATGAATTTTTCGAACCGGAATTAACCAATTATGTGTATCAAAAAGGTATTCTACAAGCCTTTTTAAATTACACAAAAGATAGTAGAAAGACCCTGTGTCCCTTGCCTTTCAGTGATTTCATGATAGACGACCGTGGTTATCAATGGGAAGAGCAGTTTACCGTTGAATTTCAACCAAAATATATCAAATTTATCCAAAAGATTAGCGACCACGGGGACGACCAGCCTGTTTCCGACTATTATGAATTCGTAGTGCGTTTTATGTGGTAATTTTTGGAGAAATAGAACACGTAAGGAGATGGTAAAAAGGACAATTTGATTATAAATTAAAACAATAATGCGCTTAAATTTTATAATTTAAATTATTTTCCAAAATAAATCTATTTATTTGTTTGAAATCAAAAAAAATATTACCTTTGCGACCATAAAAAAACGATATGGATAAATTATTTATTTTTGATACCACACTTCGTGACGGCGAACAAGTGCCGGGTTGCCAGTTGAATACCATTGAGAAAATTCAAGTGGCACAAGCCTTGGAAAATCTGGGGGTGGATATAATAGAAGCAGGATTTCCCATTTCCAGTCCGGGCGATTTCAATTCGGTAGTAGAAATTTCCAAAGCAGTAACCTGGCCCGGCATTTGCGCCTTGACCCGCGCCGTGGAAAAAGACATTGATGTAGCTGCCCAAGCCTTGCAGTACGCCAAACGCAAACGGATTCATACCGGCATCGGCACTTCGCCCTATCATATTCAATATAAATTCAATTCTACGCAGGACGAAATTATCGAACGCGCCATCGCCGCCGTTAAATACGCCAAAAAATACGTGGAAGATGTGGAATTTTATTGCGAAGATGCCGGCCGCACCGATAATGTTTATCTGGCGCGGGTGGTGGAAGCGGTTATCAAAGCCGGCGCTACGGTCGTCAACATACCGGATACCACCGGTTAATGTCTGCCGGCGGAATACGGCGAAAAAATCAAATTCTTGATGGAAAACGTGAAAGGGGTGCACAATGCCATTCTTTCCACGCACTGTCACAACGATTTAGGAATGGCCACTGCCAATACCATTGCGGGTGTGATGAACGGCGCCCGTCAGGCGGAAGTGACCATCAACGGCATCGGGGAACGGGCAGGCAACACGTCATTGGAAGAAGTAGCCATGATTCTCAAGAGTCA
>JAITXK010000113.1 GCA_031284765.1 Candidatus Symbiothrix sp. | reverse complement strand
CCCCTGACAATTCAAAATTAAAGTGCTATATTTGCAACGTTTTTTAATCCATTAATTAAATATAGATAACATGAAAACAAACATTTTCAACATGACACTCTCGCAATACAAGGAAATTGCCAGAGACCTTGGTAATAAGATTAATGCCGGCCTCAAAGAGGATGGTAAAGAAATTGCCTGTCTTCCCACCTACATCAATCCGGGGAAAGATTTTGAAGGCAAAGTGCTGGCTTTAGATTGGGGAGGAACCAATTTTCGCGCTTCCATCGTACAATTTAAAAGAGGCGAAGAACCGGCAATACTTGAAAATCTGAAAAAGCCCTTGTCCGCCAAAGAAACGGCAGGATTTGCACAAAACGATCTGTTCAACGCAATGGCCGACTTGATTGCTCAATTGAAAGAATTAGATCCTCAGGTAACGCATATCGGTTACTGTTTCTCCTATCCGGCCGAATCCACGCTGGGTGGCGATGCCGTTCTGCTTCGCTGGACCAAAGAAATTTACATACCTGAAATGCTTGACAAACAGGTCGGCAGGCCTTTGATGGAGTACCTGAACACCTATCCGGGCATGAAGGAAAAAACGCAGTTCCAAACAATTAAGGTGGTCAATGATACAATTGCCTGCTTGTTCGCGGGATTGGCTCAGCCGGGTTACGACAGCTACATCGGTCTGATTGTCGGCACCGGTACCAACATGGCCGCATTGATTCATAAAGATCAGATCGAAAAACTGAATAAATCGTACAGTGGCGGCGACTTGATTCCCGTCAATCTGGAATCGGGCAATTTAGTGCCGTCACTTCTCAGCGGAACAATGGTTGGTCAATACATGACGGAAATAGATAAAAAAGTGGATGAATATTCCAATAATCACGGCAGTCAATTATTTGAAAAAGCCATTTCAGGGGGTTATTTAGGCTCTATCTTCTGCAACACTTTCCCCGAAATTGCCCTTGAATCGAAATTCGACGGCGAAAAACTGACCAATATGATGAGTTTCCCCGCCATTTATAAAGAAGAATATGTAGCTGTAGCCCGCAGTATTTATGACCGTTCGGCGAAATTGGTGGCAGCATCCCTGGCCGGTTTGGTACTGGTTTTGGCGGATTACAACGGCACCAAGCAGTCGTACAACAAAAACATTTCCAATATTTGTCTGGCTGCCGATGGAAGTCTTTTCTGGAGTGAAGACAAAAATGGCGCTGATTACAACCAATTGGTTTCGGATCATTTGCACAACTATCTGGCTGCTTTCGGATTGAATCATATACACGTTTATACAAGCCGTTTGAACGATGCCAATCTGATTGGGTCGGCTATTGCCGCACTTTCCTGAAAATAAATCCGATAAACTGAATAAATTCAATGCGAGAATTAAATTCATCGCTTTAATTTATTCAGTTTATTGGATTTTCAGTTGATTATTTCAAAGTAATTGTCTAATTTTGTTGCCTAAAACAAATACAACAGAAAATAATCATAAAATATGTCTGCACCCAAAAAGATTAAAAGCGCTCTCGTTTCGGTATTTTATAAAGACGGATTGGATGAAATTCTGCAAAAATTACATCGGGAAGGCGTTGCATTTTACTCAACGGGCGGAACACAAACCTTTATCGAATCGTTAGGTTTGCCTTGCCGTTCGGTTGAAAGCTTAACCGGCTATCCTTCCATTTTGGGCGGTCGCGTAAAAACCTTGCATCCGAAAGTATTCGGCGGCATTTTGAACCGTCGGGACAATGCAGGCGACCAAGCGCAAATCAAGGAATACGAAATACCTGAAATTGATTTGGTAATTGTAGATTTGTATCCTTTCCAGGAAACCGTTTCCTCCCATGCCAGTGAAGAAGAGATTATTGAAAAAATTGATATAGGCGGCATTTCGTTAATTCGAGCTGCCGCTAAAAATTTTAATGATGTAATTATTGTAGCTTCCAAAACACAATATTCCGCATTGCATCAGTTGCTTTCCGAAAAAGGCGCCGTGTCTGAATGGGAAGACCGCAAATGGTTTGCCAAAGAAGCGTTTGCCGTTTCGTCCGGTTACGATACCGCCATTTTTAACTATTTCGATGGAGGCGAGGGCAGTCATTTCCGTCAGGCCTGCGATGAGGCCAAATCCTTGCGCTACGGCGAAAATCCGCATCAAAAAGGAATTTTCTACGGCAATTTCAATGCCCAATTCACACAATTGCAAGGCAAAGAAATCTCCTACAATAATTTATTGGACATCCACGCGGCCATTGATTTGATTGCCGAATTTGATGAACTGACATTTGCCGTTTTGAAACACAACAATGCCTGCGGAATCGCGTCCCGTCCCACGGTAAAAGAAGCTTGGGAAGCTGCTTTGGCGGGCGATCCTGTTTCGGCTTTCGGAGGTGTATTGATTTGCAATGCCGCCATAGATGCGGCAGCGGCCGAAGAAATTCATAAAATTTTCTTTGAAGTAATAATCGCACCGGCTTACGATGCCGAGGCTTTAGCTATTTTGCAACAAAAGAAAAACCGCATCATTCTGATTCAAAAAGATAAATCACAATATCCCTTGCAATTCCGTTCCTTGTTGAATGGCATTTTGGTGCAGGATAAAGATTTGAGCATTCAAACTCTTGCCGATTTAAAATCGGTTACCATCCACACTCCCTCAGCGGCAGAAGCTGAAGATTTGTTGTTTGCCAATAAATTAGTTAAAAACACCAAATCGAATGCCATTGTATTGGCCAGGAATAAACAATTGTGTGCGAGCGGAGTCGGACAAACTTCCCGTGTAGATGCACTCAAACAGGCTATCGAAAAAGCCCGTACATTCGGGTTCGATTTGCATGGCGCAGTCATGGCATCCGACGCCTTTTTTCCTTTCCCCGATTGTGTGGAAATTGCGCACGAAGCAGGCATCACAGCCGTTGTGCAACCCGGAGGCTCTATCAAGGATGATTTGTCTATTGAATATTGTAATAAAAATAATGTAGCAATGGTAATGACGGGCATCCGTCACTTTAAACACTAAATAAAATGGGACTATTTTCATTTACTCAAGAAATAGCTATTGACTTGGGAACGGCAAATACCATTATCATTCAACACGAAGAGATAGTCGTAGATCAACCGTCAGTAGTAGCATTGGACGAACGTACAGGCAAGTTGCTGGCAATCGGTGCGGAAGCGCAGAAAATGCAGGGAAAAACGCACAGTAACATCAAAACCATTCGTCCGTTGCGCGACGGCGTAATTGCCGATTTCTTCGCCGCCGAACAAATGATCCGGGGAATGATTAAGATGACAAACAACAACAAAACGCAATTCTTTTCTCCCTCCTTGCGCATTGTCATCTGTATTCCATCGGGAAGTACTGAAGTGGAACTTCGTGCGGTGCGCGACTCTGCCGAACATGCAGGCGGTCGCGATGTATATATGATTTACGAACCGATGGCGGCTGCAATCGGTATCGGTTTGGATGTAGATGCTCCCGAAGGGAATATGATTGTGGATATAGGCGGTGGAACAACCGAAATTGCGGTGATCTCCTTAGGGGGAATCGTTTCCAACAAATCCATTCGTATTGCGGGAGATGAATTGAATACCGATATATTGGAATATATGGGTCGTCAACACAACATGAAAATAGGCGAACGCACAGCGGAATTAATCAAAATGAATGTTGGCTCAGCGTTGGTAAACCTCGAAGACCCCCCCGAAGATTACATTGTTTTTGGCCCTAACCGAATGACTTGGTTACCGATGGAAGTGCCGGTTTCGTATCAGGAAATTGCGCATTGCTTAGACAAATCCGTTGCCAAAATAGAAATGGCTGTTCTGAGCGCATTGGAAAATACACCTCCCGAATTATATGCCGATATTGTGCGTAACGGTATTTATCTCACAGGCGGCGGGGCATTGCTGAAAGGCTTGGACAAACGTTTGCATGAGAAAGTGAATATCCCCTTCCATATCGCGGAAGATCCCTTGCATGCAGTGGCTAAAGGGACAGGAGTTGCTTTGAAGAATATAAACAAATTCAAATTTTTGATACGATAATTGAGAAATTTAGTCAATTTCATTGTTAAAAATATTCATTGGCTGCTTTTCTTTGTATTGCTTTCCATTTCCGTTCTTCTGATTAATCAAAATAATCAATTTCAACGGAGCAAGTATTTATCCGCAGCACGTGAGCTTACAGGAAACATCCATTCTGTAACCAATGAGTTGCATTCCTATTTGAATTTAAAAACGGAAAATGAGGCATTGACGGCTAAAATTTCGAAATTGGAAACAGAAGTTTTCTTCTATCAGCGTTTATTGGATACGATGAAAGATTCTACCCAAACGACCAGTTTGGTTTTGGAAGCCAATTCGGAGTTGATTTACCGCTTTCTTCCCGCTAAAATCGTCAACAATAGCGTTTCCAATATTGAAAATTACATGACGCTCAATAAAGGTTCCGATGATGGAATTCAAGCCGATATGGGAGTGTTGACGGGCAGAGGCGCTGTTGCAGGAGTTGTAGTACTCACTTCTCCCCATTTTTCCGAAGTGATCTCGGTTTTGAATCCCAAATTCAAACTGAGTTGTAAGATAAAAAAGAATAATTATATCGGCCCCTTGGTGTGGGACGGGAAAGATTCGCGTTATACTTATTTGACCGAATTGCCGCGGCACGTTGATTTTGCGATTGGGGATACCATTGTTACCAGCGGCTATTCCGCAATCTTTCCGGCAGGCATTCCGGTAGGTTCGATTGTTTCCGCAAAAAAACAACGGGACGATAATTATACTTCCATCAAAGTGAAATTGTATGCCGATTTAAATAAATTAAACGATGTGGTAATTGTGCAAAACAGTTATCAGCAGGAACAACAGGATTTACAAAATAACACGATTCGCCCGTAATGTTACGCTCAGGAATTGGACTTATACTATTGTTTATAGCACTTGTGTTTTTACAGGTCAGCCTATTCGATAAAATTCATATTTTCGGATATGCCACACCTATGTTGTCGATTTATTTTATTATCAAAATGCCGGGGCAAACCAATCAAAATCAGGTGTTGTTGGTTTCCGCTTTTCTCGGTTTGTGTATCGATATTTTTACGGGAATTTTGGGAATCAATATGTTGGCATGTGTGGTAACGGCATTTAATCGTCCGTTTTTCCTGAAATTGTTTGCTCCGAAAGATACACACGGAGCGTACACCCCTTCCTTTTTTTCGTTTGGAAATGTCATGTTTATCCAATTTGCCGTGTGGATGACTTTGTTGCATCATATATTGGTGTTTGCTATCGAATCGTTTTCATTATTCGATCCTTTGGGTCTTTTTATCCGTATTGTGAGTAGCGTAACGCTTACGGTATTGTTAATTGCCGCTTGCGAAAGTTTTCACTTTGATTTCGGAAAATAATGGAAAGGAAAAATTTCGACACGGAGTCGCGAAAAAATGTATTGATTTGTATCGTTTGCATAGTAGTCGTTATTTATCTGATACAACTTTTCCGTTTGCAGATTATTGATCCCGATTACAAAGATTGGGCAGACAGCAATGCCTTTTTGAAGCAAACCCGTTTCCCGTCGCGCGGAGTCATGTACGACCGGAATGGGAAATTGATGGTTTACAATCAACCCTCGTATGATGTTATGGTGGTGGTGCGTGAGGTGCAATCCTTGGACACCGCGGCTTTTTGCAAGGCGGTCGGCATTACCCAGGCAAAATTCCGGCATCGCATGGCGGAAATCAAAAACCGATGGAATAATCCCGGTTATTCGTCCTATACGCCTCAGGTTTTTCTCACTCAATTGGGGAATAAAGAATACGGCATTTTACAGGAATCGCTCTATAAATTCCACGGATTTTATATTCAGAATCGTACGGCCCGGGAATACAGCTCGCCTTATGCTGCGCATGTAGTGGGCTATGTGGCCGAAGCCGACAAAAAAAATATTGCCGAAGACCCGTATTACAAACGAGGCGATTATATCGGAAAAACAGGCGTGGAAAAATCGTACGAACCATATCTTCGCGGAGAAAAAGGCGTAGAAATCCTCTTGCGGGATGCCCATGGTCGCATCAAAGGCAAATATGAAGACGGAATCTATGATGTTGATCCCGTTTCGGGCAAAGACTTAACCCTGTCGATTGATATGGATTTGCAGGCCTATGGCGAAGAATTGATGAAAAATAAATCGGGTTCGATTCTCATGATAGAACCCAAAACAGGCGAAATTCTCTGCATGGTTTCCTCGCCGACTTACGATCCGGCATCTTTGGTAGGCCGTCAGTTTGGTGAAGCCTTTTCTGTCTTGGCGCAAGACCCGTATAAACCTTTGCTGAACCGTGCCATGAACGGCACCTATCCTCCGGGTTCAACATTTAAACCGGCACAAGCGTTGACGTTCTTGCAGGAAAACATCATTCAACCCTCCACATCCTATTCTTGCGCCCACGGTTGGCCTTTGGGCAACGGACATCCGGGATGTCATGATCACGCCGTGCCCTTGTCGTTGATTCCTGCAATAGGAAACAGTTGCAATTCCTATTTCCCTTATGGACTGAAAGCCATGATGGAAAACAAGAAATACGGTTCCATTCAGGTAGCGGTGGATAAATGGCGCGATTACATGGTGGCGCAAGGCTTTGGCTACCCTTTGGGCGTGGATATGCCCGGAGAAAAGCGAGGCATGATTCCAAACAGCCAGTACTACAACACAGCCTATAAAGACCGGAACGGCATATCGCGATGGAATGCCTTTACCATTATTTCCATTGCGATCGGACAGGGAGAAATTCTGCTCTCTCCGGTTCAAATCTGCAATCTGGCCGTTACAATAGCTAACAGAGGTTATTTTAATACACCTCATATCGTAAAAGAAATCAAAGATACGCCTTTGGATACGCTTTATACCCGCGCCCGTTATACGGGAATTGATCCGTCTCACTATGAAACGATTGCCGCAGGAATGCGTTGGGCGGTAAATGGCCCTGGAGGCACTTGCCACGGCGCCAATATCCCCGACATTGCCGTTTGTGGTAAAACAGGAACAGCGCAAAACAGCGGAAGAGACCACTCCATCTTTATGGGCTTTGCCCCTTACGAAGATCCCCAAGTATCGGTCATGGTGTTTGTAGAAAATGGCGGTTTTGGCGCCTACTTTGCCGTTCCCATCGGGCGGTTGATGATAGAGAAATACCTGAAGGGAGAAATCCCTCCGGCAGATAAATGGATAGAAAACAACATGAAAAACGCCTCAGTACCCTTTAATCGCAATGTCATACAGAAAAATTAATATATGGACCCGTTTGGATTGGACTACCTTGATCATCTACTTCGTGTTGATTATTGCCGGTTGGTTCAGCATTTATGCCGCCACTTACGATTTAGAAAATAAAAGCATGGTGGATTTGTCGGGTAGGGCAGGCATGCAAATGATTTGGATACTGACTTCGCTGGCAATCGGCTTTTCGCTGTTGATGATTGAAAGCAATTGGTATGAAATCTTTGCTTCCTGGATTTATTTGATAATCATTATTTTATTAGTAATAACCATTTTTGTGGCGCCGGATATTAAAGGTTCTCGTTCGTGGTTAGTCATGGGGCCTGTGCGGTTGCAGCCTGCCGAATTTGCCAAATTTGCCACGGCCTTGATGATCGCCAAAGTGATGAGCGTTTACAAATTTGATATTATGAATTTCCGCAATATGACGCTCATGTTGGGCTTGATCGGCTTGCCGATCGTATTGATTTTATTGCAGAAAGAAACCGGTTCTGCATTAGTCTTCATGGCATTCTTTTTTGTATTGTATCGGGAAGGCATGCCGGGCGGAATCTTGTTCGCCGGTTTTGCGGCGGTTTTATTCTTTGTGTTGGCCATTCGTTTCGATACCATGTGGGGATTGACGCCTGTGGGGCATTTCTTGGTATTAAGCATTATCGTCCTCTGTATTTTCGGATTACTGTATAGTAGCCGCAAACGAAATGAAAATGTCAAGTTTTTACTGTACGCTTGTTTGGGAGTCATAGCATTGGCGGGCATTGTATCTCTATTTGTGCCGTTCAATCTGGTTTGGGTAGCCTTGGGATTTATTATGGTGGCCAGTGGCTATCTTTTCTTTTTATTTTTTAAATATCGGACAACCGCTTATTTATGGATAGTGGTGTTTGCTGTTTTATCGGTCGGCTTTTTATATTCCATAGATTATGTGTTTGACAGAGTTTTGGAACCGCATCAAAAGATTCGCATTGAAGTAGCATTAGGAATTGTGGACGACCCGAGCGGGGCAGGCTACAATGTCAATCAATCCAAAATCGCCATCGGTTCCGGCGGATTTTTCGGCAAAGGCTATCTGAACGGCACGCAAACCAAATTGAAATATGTACCCGAACAAGATACGGATTTTATTTTCTGTACCATTGGCGAAGAAAGAGGATTTATCGGAACCATTACCGTTTTGATTCTCTTTGCCGTCCTGATTCTGCATCTGATCCTGATGGCCGAACGACAACATTCAGCCTTTAACCGCATCTATGGCTATGCGGTAGCCTGTATTTTATTTTTCCACTTTTTGGTCAACATTGGAATGGTCATCGGCATCATGCCGGTCATCGGCATTCCATTACCTTTCTTCAGTTACGGCGGCTCCTCGCTGTGGGCGTTTACCATTTTATTGTTTATTTTTCTGCGCTTGGATGCTTCGCGGAGTGACCGGTTATGACATGATTGAAAAATAGTTTGCCATAATATAAATTTTTTAGAGAAACTTTTCATACCGTAGATTCAAGTATTCAATGCAACTGTATGATTAAACAATGGATAGAACTCCCGCAATTAGCCCCGTCAATTCAATAAACTCTTCCACCGATAACTGTTCGGGACGTTTATCAAAAACCGGCAAACTAAACAGCACATTCCCCTTGCCAAGCAGCGATTGCAGCGAATTGCGCATCGTTTTCCGTCGCTGATTAAAAGCCGTTTTCACGACCGTTTTCAGCAACTTTTCATCACATTCCAACGAAGAGCGTTGATTGCGCGTCATGCGGATAACGGCCGAGCGCACTTTGGGAGGCGGATCAAACACATCAGGTTCCACCGTAAAAAGATATTCAATGTCGTACCAAATCTGCAACAAAACGGTAATAATACCGTAGGCCTTTTTCCCCGGTTTAGAAGCCAAGCGTTCGGCAACTTCCTTTTGCAACATGCCCGCACAACACGGAATGCAGTCTTTGTAATCCAGTACCTTGAAGAAAATCTGACTGGAAATATTGTAAGGATAATTGCCGATAACACAAAACGGGCTGCTGAACAAGTTGTTTAAATCCAGTTTCAGGAAATCGGCCTCAATAATTTGTCCGTCTAACGCAGGAAAATGTTTTTTCAAATAAGCAACCGATTCAGTATCCAATTCCACCACCTTGATGGACCGTTTATTTTCTAACAGAAATTGAGTCAGCACACCACTTCCGGGACCAATTTCCAACACCGGAAGTTCCGGATAAACAGATACCGTTTCTGCAATTCGTTCGGCTACAGACAAATCTTTTAGAAAATGTTGTCCCAAAGCTTTTTTTGGTCGTATTTCTCGATGATAATTGTTCACGTGTTTAATTTTAATTATCTTTGTTGCTTGACAAAAGTAATAAAAAAATAGCACACTTGGTATGAGACACA
Organism: Candidatus Symbiothrix sp.; assembly: GCA_031284765.1. Classification (GTDB taxonomy): domain Bacteria; phylum Bacteroidota; class Bacteroidia; order Bacteroidales; family Azobacteroidaceae; genus Azobacteroides. The sequence goes on along the minus strand of JAITXK010000113.1, from coordinate 364 downwards.
AATTGAATCAAATACTTAAAATCGCAATACCGCTTCTTTTAGGTCTTACGATTCTTTATTTCCTTTACCGGAAAACCAACATCAATGAATTATGGGCGAATATTAAAGGCGCCAACTGGCTTATTTTAAGTTTTTCCTTGATTTTTGGCCTTTCGGCCAATGTGATGCGCGGTTTGCGCTGGGAACTGTTAATCACCCCCTTGGGTTATCATCCCCGGCGGTCGAATTTGGTATTTGCCGTTTTAGGCAATTATGCCGTCAATTTTGCCATTCCCCGTGCGGGAGAAATTTGGCGTTGCGGAGTGATTACGCAAAAAGAAAAGATTCCTTTTTCCAAATTATTGGAAACCTTACTGATTGATCG
>JAITXK010000083.1 GCA_031284765.1 Candidatus Symbiothrix sp. | reverse complement strand
GGCTGAACGTCGTTCCAGTAATTCTCAAAATGCCATTGCAAACCACTGGGTTCCGTGTTTGTTACTTCTGTTGTAACAGTTTTATTTGTTTCCGATTCGATATATTTAACATACACCTTGTTCCAACCTTTTTTCAAGGACACATTATATGTTTCAGTTATTGTCCATTCCCGGTCCCAGTCGTCTTTTCCCGTATGTGAGCCGATTATTGTGACATCTTTATCAACATACAAAAACTCAGCTATAATTTCAATGTCAGGGCTATCTATTCCAAACCAAAAATCACCAACTTCATCTAAGCCTTTATACGCCTCAATATCACCAACACCAGCACCTTTGACATTGGAGGCACTGATATTGATGCCAGCAGGCACATCTCCGTCCCAAAGTTGTTGAAGATATTGTGCAGGCAATGTTGCCGGCAAATTGAGCGTAAAACCACCATTTTTATATACCCCACTTGCCACTTCAAAAGAAGATTCTGTATCTGTTGCTTCATCATATTGCCAAATGAAAGCTTTTACGGTATCAACCGCTACACCGCCGGTGCTCACAGTCGCTGTAATAACGAAAGGAGTACTGGTGTCCCCGCCTTTTGTACCGTCATCCGTACCGTCTTCTTCCAATTTGTCGCAGCCGCTTACCATTACAGCCACTGCCATTGCCATCAAAAAAAAATACCTGTTTAAAATTTTTCATTTGCTTTTTGTTTTTAACGTCTGCCCTTCAACAGACCATAAATTATTAAAATCATTTGTTCATTCATATTCAACTGCAAAATTACAATTATTTTTTTGATTTTCAGTTAAAAAATTTGCCAAGGCCTTCCGGCCTTTACCAAACAGCAGATGATTTCTTGCATTTCCTTATAATCTTTAGCCATTCTCTTCAAATTGTGGATAAAAAGTTTCAAATACAGATTATATATTATACATTTGTGACGTGTTAAGGAATGGTGCAAAAATTAAATCAATAAAAACAGCAATCATATGAACTACCGGTTTTGTGGAAACAGCGGCTTACAACTTCCATTGCTATCCTTGGGGTTGTGGCATAATTTTGGGGATGTAGATGATTTTTCCGTTGCCAGCAACATGATTCTTCGTGCTTTTGAGCAGGGCATCACCCATTTTGATTTGGCTAATAATTACGGGCCTCCTCCGGGAAGTGCGGAAACGAATTTCGGGAAAATCTTCAAAGCGCAGTTAGTCCATCATCGGGACGAATTGATTATTTCATCTAAAGCCGGACATCTGATGTGGGAGGGTCCGTATGGAGATGGCGGTTCGCGTAAATATCTGATGGCAAGTATCAACCAAAGTCTGAAACGTACCGGATTGGACTATTTTGATATTTTTTACAGTCATCGCTACGATGCGCAAACGCCCTTGGAAGAAACTATCCAAACGCTGATTGATATTGTAAAACAGGGGAAAGCCTTGTATATCGGTTTGTCGAAATATCCCGCCGATAAAGCCCGCGAGGCTTACGAGATGATGCAGGCGCAACAGGTCCGTTGTTTGATTTATCAGGATAAATACAATTTACTGCACCGGAAACCGGAAGCGGAATTGATGCCGCTCAATGATACTTATGGCATGGGATTCATTGTTTTTTCTCCCCTGGCGCAAGGATTACTTACCAATAAGTATTTGCATGGGATTCCGGAAAATTCACGCGCGGCAAAAAGTCACGGGTTCTTACAACGGGCAGACATTACGCCGGAGGTAATCCATAAAATTACCCGCTTAAACGAACTGGCTTTGCAACGGGGACAAACTTTGGCCGAAATGTCTTTAGCCTGGCTGTTGAATAAACAGGCGGTAACTTCGGTGATTATCGGAACGAGTTCGGTTAAACAGTTGCAGGATAATATTGCGGGAACTCAGTTTATTGATTTTACGCGGGATGAGTTGATTCGCATCGAGGATATTTTGAAATAAATGTTGTCTGCCTGATATGCTCAAAAACAATCACATTGACTTTTCCGCCATCATTTCCGTTATCCCCGAAAGTCCGGGCGTATATATGTATTTGGATGAGAAGGAAATAATTATTTATGTCGGCAAAGCCAAAAATCTGAAAAGGCGCGTATATTCCTATTTCACAAAAACGCTCGACAATCCCAAAACACGGATAATGGTGCGGAAAATCCGTGATATCCGTTACTTGGTTGTTGATTCGGAAGAAGATGCTTTTTTATTGGAAAACAACCTGATTAAGCAACATCAGCCGCGCTACAATATTCTGCTCAAGGATGATAAAACCTATCCATGGATTGTGATTACCGACGAACCTTTCCCCCGCATTTTTTTAACACGGAAGAAATTGTCCGACCAATCGCGCTACTACGGTCCTTATGCTGCTGTGATGAATGTGAAATATTTGTTGCACATGATTACATCCATGTATCCGATACGGATTTGTAAACATCATTTATCACCGGAGAAGATAAAAGAAGGCAAATTCAAGTTGTGCTTGCAATATCATATTCATAAATGTGCGGGACCCTGTGTCGGCTATCAATCGGAAGATGCATACAACAAAAACGTATATGCGGTGGAAGAAATCCTGCAAGGTAAATTTAAGGAACTGAGCCATTCGTTGCAACAGGAAATGATGGCTTTGGCTGCGGAAATGAAATTTGAAGAAGCGGAAGTCGTCAAGCAACAATACAATCTGCTGGAAAATTATTCGGCTTCTTCCATTGTCGTCAGTCCTGCCTTAAATAATATTGACGTTTTTTCTTACGATGAAGACGAACATTCGGCTTATATCAATTATTTGCATATTGCGGAAGGCGCTATTATTCAAGGTTATACTATTGAATATAAAAAACGCCTGGACGAATCGAAAGAAAGCATTCTGGCGATGGGAATTGTGGAAATGCGGTCGCGTTTCCAAAGTCAGGCGAACGAAATTATTGTGCCTTTTTTACCGGATATACAACTGAATAAAATCGAATTTGTGATCCCATATACGGGAGACAAGAAAAAAATACTCGGCTTATCGGCAAGAAATGTCAAGCAATATAAAGTAGATCAATTGAAACAGGCTGACAAGTTGAATCCAAGTCAACGGACTGTCCGTATTTTAACAACACTTCAAAAAGATTTGCATTTAACGGATTTACCCATGCACATCGAATGTTTCGATAACTCGAATACACAAGGAACCAATCCTGTTTCATCGTGTGTGGTATTCAAACAAGCCAAACCGTCAAAGTCGGATTACCGGCATTTCAATATTAACACCGTTGTCGGCCCTGATGATTTTGCTTCGATGTACGAAACCATTTCACGCCGCTATAAACGCTTATCGAATGAAAGCGAAAAGTTTCCGCAACTCATTATCGTGGATGGCGGTAAAGGGCAACTAAGCGCTGCCGTAGTCGCCCTCAAAGACTTGGATTTGTACGGAAAAATGGCCATCATAGGCATCGCCAAACGCTTGGAAGAAATCTATTTTCCCAATGACCCGATTCCTTTATATCTGGATAAAAATTCCGAAAGCTTAAAACTGATTCAACAAATGCGGGACGAGGCGCACCGTTTCGGTATCACATTCCACCGAAACAAACGCAGTAAGCAACAAGTTACATCCGAATTGGATAGCATCAAGGGTATAGGCCCTTCCGCGAAAGAGATTCTGTTAAAGAAGTACAAGAGCTTGAAACGGATAAAGGATGCCCATGCGAATGAATTGATAGAATTAATCGGGCCGCATAAGGCGAAAATTCTGCTGAACGGATTAAAAAGAAAAGAAGAGTTAGTAATTAAAAAAGGATGAATGAAAAAATCAACATGGCTTCTGTTGGCTTTAGCCGGATGGTCGGGCGTATTTGCACAGGAAAACAAGGCACAAAAAATGAAAACCGCCTTCCAAAGCGAAGCCTTTCAACTCACCGGCTACGGACAAGTGATTTACAAGGTAGATGAACAGACCAATTCGATTGATATCGCACGCGCCTTCCTTACCGCCAAAGGCAAATTAGGGGCGGAAAATCGGTTCGGATACCTGTTGTCCTACGATTTCGCCGGCTCCAAACTGCACGAATTGTATGGAGAATGGACGCCTTCCAAGGGGTTGAATGCACGCTTCGGTCAATTTAAGATTCCGTTTACCTTGGAAAACCCAATATCGTCCTCACGCATAGAAACGATTAATGGCGCTCGTTCGGTTTCGGCTATGAGCGGAGGCACAGGCGATGTCAGTGCGGATGAAAAAGGCTCGAAATCCGGTCGCGACGCAGGCTTTCAATTATCGGGTTTCCTGTTTCCCCGTCCGAATTTTTCCCTGCTGGAATATGCTGCCGGACTGTTCAACGGGGCGGGCATGAACACCCAGGATGTGGATAATCGCAAGGATTTTATCGCTTCACTCTATCTGCAACCTGTCAAAAGCCTCCGGTTGGGGACTTCGGTCTATGCCGGTCGGCTAAACAATGACATTCGCAACCGGATGGCTTTTAGCGCTGAATATCAAGACAAAAAATGGTATAGCCGGGCAGAATACATCGCCGCCAAAGACGGCAACCGCCAACGCAACGGCCATTACGGCCTGTTGGTTTGGAAAATCATTCCCGACAAATGGGAAGCACTGGGGAAATATGAATATTACACTCCCGATAAATCCATAACCAACAACAATATAAACGATTATACATTGGGTGTGAATTATTATTTTGCGTATTTATGCCGCCTCCAACTCAATTATATCTATTCCGAGGATAGACTGCACGGCGACAATAAGGCTGTCATGGCACAAATGCAATTGTTTTTTTAATGAAAAATTGTTCGTACTTTTGTTTCTGAATCAAATTGAATAAAAATGTACAAAATCAGCAAACAATTTTCATTTTCCGCGTCACATGTTTTAAGTTTGTTGGGCAATGACCATCCCTGCGCACGGATGCACGGACATAACTATGTGATTACCGTCCATTTACAAGCGGAAAAATTAGACGAATACGGTTTTGTAAAAGACTATAAAGCCCTGAAAATTGTCAAACAATACATCGATGAAACCTTCGACCACCGCCATTTGAATGATGTTATCCCCGGACATCCCACCTCGGAAAACATCGCCCGATTTATCTACAACCGCTTCAAACCCGAAATCCCCGAATTGTACGCGGTGGAAGTGAGCGAAACACCCCAAACGTCCTGCATCTATGAACCTTAACGTAAAGGAAATTTTCTATTCCCTCCAAGGCGAAGGCGGACGGCAAGGTGAAGCATCCATTTTCATCCGGCTCGCCGGTTGCAATCTGAAATGCAACTTCTGCGATACCGATTTTGAGGGTGGAACCGAGATGAATCCCGACCAAATACTGACGGCCATTCGCCCCTTCCCCTGCCGGTGGATTATCTGGACGGGTGGCGAACCCACTCTGCAACTCACCGACAAGCATTTGTTGCTCTTTAAACAGGCAGGCTATCGGCAAGCCATCGAAAGCAACGGCCATCGGCCATTGTCCGGCTTGCTGGATTATACGGTCATCAGCCCCAAAGGCAATCCCCTGTATGCGAAACCAATCAATGCCACTGCCGATGAAATCCGTTTGCCGGTGCAGGTCGGCGGTACGATTCCCGAAATAGACCTTCTGCCCGTCGCCAAACACTATTTTTTAAGTCCCATTTTTGATGCGGATAAGACCAAAGCCAACATTGATTTTTGCGTCGAAACCATCAAACAACACCCGCAATGGCGGTTGAGCCTGCAAATGCACAAACTGATTGGAATAGAATAATGGAACGTTTTGAAGTCAACATCTTGGGTTGCGGTTCGGCGCTTCCGACCACGCGGCATTTTTTGAGTTCGCAGGTCATCCGGCTGCACGAAAAGCTCTATATGATTGATTGTGGCGAAGGTACGCAGTTGCAGTTTCGCGCGATGAAGCTGAGATTTCAACGGCTGAATCATATTTTCATCTCTCATCTGCACGGCGACCATTGCTTCGGCCTGCCCGGTCTGATTTCCACCTTGAACTTATTGGGACGAACCGCCGATTTACATGTTTACGCCCAGCCGGATGCCAAAAACGTCTTTCAACCCCTCATGCAGTACTTTTGCAAGGGAATGACGTATTCCGTTATCTTCCACGATTTTAATCCTGCCGCCAACGAAATCATTTTCGAAGACCGCTCCTTAACGGTTTCCACGATTCCCTTAAAGCACCGCGTTCCGAGCGCCGGTTTCCTATTGGAAGAAAAGCCGAAAAGTCCGCATATTATTCGGGAGATGATTGATTTTCACCGCATTCCCATCAGTCAAATTCCAGCCATTAAAGGCGGCGCCGATTTCAGTACTGCCGATGGCGTCCTTATTCCGAATCGCTTGTTGACCAAACCCGCTGTACCCCCCGCCAGATACGCCTATTGTTCGGATACGGCATATTCCGAAAAAATTATTCCCATCATTGAAGGCGTTGACGTGCTATACCACGAAGCCACTTTCAGCAACGCAGACCTTGCACGGGCGAAAGAAACCTGTCACTCGTCCGCCCAACAAGCCGCCATGATTGCGAAAGCCGCTCGCGTCAACCAATTGGTCTTGGGGCATTTTTCGGCACGCTATCCCGATGAAACCGTTTTGCTGAATGAAGCGCGCACCGTCTTTCCCAATACGGTTTTGGCGAATGAGGGGAAGGTGATTATTGCTTAAGAAGCATGTTCTTGACACTCTGCACGTCCTGAATTATATTTTTATTATTTTTCAAGTTGAATTGTTTGTACAAAAGTACATAAATATTTTTATGTTGAAAATTAATAATATAAAAGTTTATTTAATAGATATTCTTTGCGAGTAGTGAGGTTGAGCATTCGACGCTTTGTGTGG
>JAITXK010000049.1 GCA_031284765.1 Candidatus Symbiothrix sp. | reverse complement strand
ATTGAACTTCCACAGGATATTTTTTATACATCAGGTTGTAGCGTTTTAATCTCACATAAGCAGCCGGATAATTATCTGTGAGATATTGCTGTATTTCATCCATTGTAGCTACTAATTTTGGGGAAGAAGTATAGTCGACGATAAGTTCTCCATACGACAAAGAAGGGTCGGCTACACTGCGTACAAGATTATACCGGGCGGGAGTTCCTCCGACAGAAGCCGTTACATGAATGATTTCTTCCCTTGACAATAAATAGTTGGTTACAGATTGAAGATCTTCATGGACTTTGTCACTTGAAGTTCCTTCCGGAAGCTTATATTCAATGTAAAGTTGGTCATAATCCATATCAGGGAAAAAACCTTGCGGCAAGAATTTGTAACATACAAGTGAAATAAAAAGTAGTACGATTGTTAGACTAATTGTCAAGGTTCGATGGTGAAGAACCCATGTGAGTGATTTCCGAAGAACCTTATAATAATGATTATCAAAAGGGTCTTTATTTTGGTTACTTTCTTCTATCTTCAAAAAACTTTTAGCCTGAACGGGAACATAAACAAGGGCAAGTATCCAGCTAAGTAAAAGAGAAACGGCAAGCACAATAAAAAGGTCGCGCACATAAATGCCGGCTGTATCAGGCGAAAGGAAAATAGGAAAGAAAGCCAGAATAGCAATCAATGTAGCTCCAAGAAGCGGCATGGCTGTTTTCTTCCCGATAGATATCAGGGCTTCTCTTTTGGGTACTTTTCGTTGCATATCAATGAGAATACCATCCATAATTACAATTGCATTATCGACAAGCATGCCCATTGCCAATATAAATGCGGCTAATGAAACCCGTTGAAGTGTACCTCCGGTAATATTGAGAATGAATATGGAACCTAAAACAATTATAAGTAGATTGAAGCCGATAATAATACCGCTTCGTAACCCCATCGCAAATATGAGTACCAGTACAACTATCGCAATAGATGCTATCAAATTAATTGCAAAGGAGTTTAGTGCATCATTTACCCTGTCAGGTTGAAAAAACACTTTATGGATTTCGATTCCTGCCGGTATTCGGCTTTCTTTTATTTCCTGAATACATTCTTCTACTTTTTTACCAACCTGTGTGATATCGGCTTCCGTGAGAGCAGAAATAGCTATTCCCAACGCTTTCTGATTGTCATAAGTCATTTCATTTCGGACGGGAGTTTCATAAGCAAGAGAAACCCGGGCAATATCCTTTAGCCTGAACTGATCTGCTTGGTGTCCTTGTAATAAAAGATTTTCAATATCTTCAACGTTACGGTATTTATCGTTGACGGTAACTCGTAACCGTAAATCTCCGGCATCATAATATCCCGAGTAAATGGTTTTGTTTTGTCCCTCTAATGTTGAGAGGACTTCGGCAGGAGATATACCGAGGTTAGCTATTTTGTCTTCATAAAGTTCTATATTGATACATTCATTGCCTTGCCCGTAAATATCCACTCGTGATACTCCTTCAATTTCCAGGATATTCCGTTTAAGTAATGCGGCATAATCTCCAAGTTCTCTATCGGAAAAGCCATCGGAAGTAAGGGCGTAAAACATACCCATCACATCCCCAAAGTCGTCTTTCACAATGGATACGGAAGCTCCTTCGGGCAAATCGGCTTGCACATCACTCACTTTACGACGAAGTAGTGTCCACATGTTATCGACTTCTTTATTCGGCACTAATGTCGAAAGATTGACGGTAATCATAGAGAGATCGTTCATTGACTTGCTTTCCACATGATCTATGTTCTTCATGGTACGGATAGATTTCTCCAATTTATCCGTTACCTCCATTTCTACCTGATGGGCAGATGCACCAGGATAAACGGTTACAACTAAAGCTTGCTTAACAATTAATTCGGGATCTTCCAGTTTCCCCATGCCTCTAATTGCCAGCAAGCCTCCTGCAATAAGTATGATTACAAGAAAATTGACCAATTTCCGATTATTCAAACCCCAATTTCCAAAGTCAATCATAACATTCCTCCTACATTTGTGGGTGATACAGCAGGCAATAATTTTACCTTTTCCCCTTCTTTGGCAGAATTTACCCCTCTTGAAACGATTATTTCTCCGGAAGATAAACCGGAAGAAATAATAGCTGTTCCATTTGTTAATATTTCCGAGACTTTAACCGAACGGGCGGAAATCGTTTCTTCCGACTTGTTATACACCCATACCATTACTTTATTTTTTGATTCGAATACAGCAGTAAGGGGAATAGATACCATTTCAGTTTCTTCCGTTTTATATCGTATGGTTACCATCGTTGACATCCCAGGACCCAACTTGTTTTTTTCATTCCCTGTTAATCGCAAGCGCATGGTATAAAGCTGATTCATGTTCGCCTTTCGTGTGATACCGATCAATTCCAATGGAAACGTTTTTCCAGAATAAAGATCAATTGTACAGTAATAGCTATCAAAATTGTTGCGCCGGATATAGTCGGAAGAAGGGATTTTTACTTCCACTTCATCCGTTTCCGTACTGATCATGGAAAGTATAGGTAGGCCTGCACTAACTGTTTCTCCGGGTTCAAAAAGTCGTTTCTGAATATATCCGTCACATGGTGCATATAGTTTGGTATCTGCTAAAGCATTTTTATGGGCATCGTATTTGGCTGTGATTTGATTTAGTCCATATACTGCTTTATCATAATCGTTGGGTGAAACACTTCCTTTTTCGTAAAGTGCAATAATCCTTTCCGCTTCAGCCCTTATTCTTTTATATTCCGCTTCTGTGGCCGATAGTTGTACAATATAGTCGCGGGAGTCCATTTCAGCCACCACCTGCCCTTTTTTTACAAATTTCCCGACATCCACCTGAACTTTTGAAATGGGGCCTCCAATCCGGAATGATAAATTAATATCGGATGCTGCAACCACTTTGCCGGGGAAAGTTACACGCAGAGTCTCTCCATAAACCTGTACAGTATCCACCTTAACGGTTTGAAAATTACTGTCCTCCGGTTTATTTTGTTTACAGGATAGTAATATAACAGTAAACACCATTGCCGATCGCATTATTATCTTCTTCATCATCTTCTTTTTTTTATGTTCTATTTTATTATGATACAAAGTTACGGCTGAAAAAAGCAATACATAGCTCTTGTATTTACTCAAAAATGTTCTATTTGTACTTTTTTTTACTTGGATATGTTACTTGATATGATTTTTATATTTATTTTTGGATTATAAATAAATCCACAGAAATATGAAATCTACAAAAACAATATACCCGAACTCGCCTGTCGATGATGAGACAAAGCCTTTACTCCTTGATCTGAATCAGGGTATGGATGATGCTTTTGACATTCATCTTAATGCAAGACAATTAATGGGTGGAGTTATGTTTATTTGCTTGAATGGAGAAACAGAGTTTATCCTTGACATGAAAAGTTATAAACTTAGGAAAGGAGATATCTGTATCGCATTTCCATTTTCCATTCTCCAAACGGTCAGAAAGAGTGATGACTTCGAACGGTTTATTATAGCCGTTAATTTAGAGTTTATTCAGGATATTCAAATACCTTCACCTACAGAATATTATTTGTATATTAAAGATAATCCGTGCATATCTTTGGATGAAGAAGAGCAAAAAATGTTATTGGAACTTTGCAATATGATGATGCAGAAATATTCATTAACCGATCATCCGTTCAGAAAAGAAATTACCAAAAGCATATTTAGAGTGATTTATTTTGAAATAGCCTCGATTTATACAAAACGTAATCCAATCGTTCAGGAAAATGTTCTTCGAAAAGATTTACTTGTCCGTAAATTCATGTTTTTAGTTGCTAAAAACTACCATCTGCATCGGGAAGTAGCATACTATGCAAACGAACTATGTATAACACCTCGTTATTTATCTTCGGTTATCAAAGAAAAGACCGGAGTTGGAGCTTTATCTTGGATTAATAATATGGTTGTAAGGCAGGCAAAGCATCTATTAAGGGGCAACAAAATGAGTGTTCTTCAGGTGTCAGACGAATTAAACTTTGCCAATCCTTCGTTTTTTGGACAATACTTTAAAAAACATACCGGAATGACTCCTAAAAAATTCAGAGATGAAGATTAAATAATTCAGTTCGCTCGTTTCTAAATGGCGACTATCTTTTTCAAAGCAGAACAATCCGGATTAATGCGTAACTGACTGCAAATTTCGTAACTTACTTTATTTATCTGCTGATTGCTTTTTAACTTCTGACTTTTTATTGTACTTTTGTGCTTTTCGCAAGTGCAAAGTACGGAATTATGAAGACAAAACAAGAAATTGTAGAAGATTGGCTTCCTCGTTACACAAAAAGGCCGTTACACGAGTTTACCCAATATGTTCTATTAACGAATTTCGGCAAATATGTCGAACTGTTTGCCAAACATTATCGTGTTCCCATTGTGGGACAAGATTCCAATATGCCCAATGCCGTAGCTGATGGCATTACGATTATTAATTTTGGTATGGGTTCGGCCAACGCCGCCACCATTATGGATTTGTTGAGCGCGATACAACCCAAAGCCGTATTATTTTTGGGCAAATGCGGCGGCTTGAAAGCATATAATTCCTTGGGAGATTACATTTTACCGATTGCCGCTATTCGGGGCGAAGGCACATCGGCCGACTATTTTCCGGCAGAAGTTCCTTCTTTGCCTGCATTCAATTTGTTGCGTTCCGTGTCGGCCATCATCCGCGACAGAGGTAAAGATTATTGGACGGGAACGATTTATACTTCCAATCGCCGGGTGTGGGAATACGACGAAAAATTCAAGGAATACCTACGTACAATTCGGGCAATGGGTATTGATATGGAAACGGCTACCCTTTTCACAGTCGGATTTTCCAATCACATTCCGACCGGTGCATTGTTATTGGTCAGCGACCAGCCAATGATTTCCGAAGGCATCAAAACCCAAAAAAGCGATGCGCTGGTAACAAGCAATTTCGCGGAAGAACAAGTCCATATCGGTATCGAAGCCTTGAAAACAATTATCGAAAATAAGGAAACAGTAAAACATCTACGTTTTGAATGGTAAAAAAAGATGAAAGAATTAAGTTTTGAAGAGATACAGGGAAATATCCGTCTGAAAAAATTCATGCCGGTTTACCTTTTTCAAGGGGAAGAAAGTTATTATATCGACCAATTGACCAACCTGCTGATTGAGTCGGTGGTGGAGGAATCGGAACGCGATTTCAATCAAACCATTGTTTACGGATTGGAAACCAATGTTGCCACCGTCATCAACGCCTGCCGCAGATACCCGATGATGGCGGAAAGACAATTAGTCGTTGTGAAAGAAGCGCAAAATCTGAAAAACATCGATGAATTGGTACATTATGTGACAAAGCCACTACAATCAACGGTTCTGGTAATCAATTACAAATACGGCAAATTGGATGGACGAAAAAAATTAACGGGAGAAATAGCCAACACAGGCATCGTTTTCGAATCGAAAAAGATATACGAAAACAAAGTGCCCGATTTTATCGTCAATTACTTAAAAAACAAACAAATTGGAATCGAAATACATTCCGCACAAATTTTAACCGACTATTTAGGCAACGATTTGAGCAAAGTAACCAACGAATTAGATAAATTGACCATTGCCCTGCCCGCTGACCAAAAGCGTGTTACGCCCGAAATCATCGAGAAAAACATCGGCATCAGCAAAGATTTCAATAATTTCGAGTTGCAGAAGGCGGTGGCGACCGGCGATGTAGTCAAAGCCAATCGCATTGCCAAATATTTTGAGCAAAATCCTAAAAATAATCCTTATATACTCACAGTGAATGCTTTATTCGGCTTCTTCAGCAATCTGATGGTTTGCCAATTTGAAAGAGACAAATCGAAAGACAATTTAATCCGGATTCTGGGCTTCAGAAGTGCATGGGACCCGCGCATAAACGATTATTTGGAAGCGATGAAACGTTACAGTCCCACCAAAACCATGAATAACATCACCGTGATTCGCGAATATGAAGCCAAAGGAAATGGGTTTGAAAATCCGAATACTCCGGTGGGAAAGTTGTTGATTGAGTTGATTTTTAAGTTAATACATTAAAGAAAGGCTTGGGGAATTATGAACAATCAACAACTAATCTATCTGATAGAAGACTTATTGACCTATGGCAAAGAATTAAACTGGTTGGAGTTTAAACGGGGAGATGCTACCGACAATCAGCGTTTCGGAAAATATATATCGGGATTGGCTAATGCGGCAAATATTGCGTTTGAACCGTATGCCTATCTGATTTTCGGAATTGATAATGAAACTTTATCTGTGGTTGGCACTACTTTTGATTATGAGAAAAAGAAAGAAAAAGGGTCTGAATTAGATTTCTATATCCGAAGAAATCTATCTCCATCCATCAGTTATCAACATTTTATCTGTGATTACAATGACAAGAAAGTTGTAATTTTCAAAATACCTGCTGCCGGAAATTTGCCGGTATATTTTGAAAATGAAGCTCATATACGAATCGCATCCAATTTAACCGAATTAAAAAAATATCCGAATTATCTGCGACAAATTCTCAACTCTCAAATTGACTGGTCGGCACAAATAGTTGAAAATGCCACGATGGAAGACTTGGATGGCAATGCTGTTGAAATAGCACGCCGAAAGTTCAAAGAGAAAAGCCTCAATTCGCCTTTTTACAGAGAGATTGATAATTGGACAAATGAGCAAATTCTTGATAAAATGAGAATTACCGTTGCCGGAAAAATTACCAATACCGCATTAATTTTGCTTGGAAAGCCTGAATCTTCGCATTTGCTGTCGCCACGCGTTGCACAAATTACATGGAAATTGGACACGGAAGAAAAAGCCTACGAACATTTTAGTCTTCCATTGTTTGTGGAAGTAAATCATCTCTTGTCAAAAATAAGAAATGTTACCTATAAATTCTTCCCTGATAACCAGTTAGTTTCTATTGAAGTAATGAAATACGATTCGGAAGTAATTCTCGAAGCGCTTAATAATTGCATTGCCCATCAGGATTATTGGCAAAATGAAAGAATTGTTGTTACAGAAAAGATTAACAAACTGATTTTTGCTAATGGAGGAGGCTTTTTTGAAGGAACAGCAGACGATTATTCCAACGGAGAAAAAACGCCCCGAAATTACAGAAATAAATGGTTGGCAGAAGCGATGGTGAAATTGGGAATGATTGACGCTTTGGGGTATGGCATTCATAAAATGGTTAAAAGTCAACGAGACAGATATTTTCCTCTTCCTGATTATTCTCATTCATCCGCCAACGAAGTAATACTCGAAATTTACGGACATTCTATCGACGAAAATTATTCAAAATTATTGATAGAAAAAAAAGACGAATTATCGCTTACCGAAGTCATTCTGCTGGATAAAATTCAAAAGTCTCAATCCATTACAGATGATGCCGCCAATCTCCTGAAAAAGAAGAAATATATAGAAGGGAGAAAAGGCAGCTACTACATATCGGCAGAAATATCTGCAATTACCAACAAAAAAGCACAATATTCTAAAAATAAAGCCCTTGATAAACAATATTACCTTGATTTTATACTAAAAGCAATTTCCGACCACGGAAGTTTGAACCGAAAAGAAATAGATGAACTTCTTTGGAAAAAATTACCCGACTGGATGAATGATGAGCAACGGGAAAATAGAATAAGTAATTTGATTAAAGAGTTGAGGATAAACGGAAAAATTACCAACAAGAGTAGTAAGAAAAATCCAGAATGGATGTTAGGATAAAAGTAAAATAAAAGTAAAATAAAAGTAAAATAAAAGTAAAATAAAGAAGCTAACAGGCAGTCTATTTGGATACTAAGTCTATCTAATCGGACTAAAAATCAAAATAATTAGATAAATAATCAGATATTATATTTGCAACATGAAAAAAACATTGATTTATAGCATCAGCATACTTGCGGTTTTGACCATGCAAACACTCTCTGCTCAACCGTTTCGGACAAAATCGTTTACCGACCGAATTAAAACGTTACGCGTATTTAAAGCCAATCAGTGGAATAGTGTTCCGGTTATTGATTTGAATAAAGACGAACAGGTCGAAATAAACTTCGATTTGATGGGCGCTTCTCCCGAATATTACACTTATACCCTTATTCATTGCGATGCCAATTGGAATCCCTCGCAATTAGTCGAGTCGGAATATCTGGACGGCTTGCAAAACACACCGGTGGACGATTATGTCCACTCGTTCAATACAAAAATGGACTATGTAAACTATAAGTTACTGATACCCAACGATAATATCCGGCTGAAAGTATCTGGCAATTACGTGGTGCAAATGATTCCAGAAGACCATTCCGATCCGGTTGTAAATGCCTGTTTTTCGGTAGTCGAACCGCAAACCTTCATCCAAATGCAGGTTTCGCCGGTTACTGATAAAGGTTCTAATTCCATTTTTCAGGCCGTCAGTTTTGAAGTCAATTACAATAATGAAATTAAATCGCCCTCGCAGGAATTGAAAGTCTTTGTCGAACAAAACAACCGTTGGGACAACACCGCTCAACTGCTCAAACCGCTGACTTTGCAAAATAAAAAAGCCATTTACGACCACAATCCTGCTTTAATTTTCGATGCCGGCAACGAATACCGCCGTTTCGAGATGACAACCACCCGCTATGCCGGCATGAATATCGCTTCCGTAGAATATTATGAACCTTATTACCATAGCATTCTGAATCCCGACCGCATCCGGAGCGACCGCGCCTACTTTTTCTATGAAGACATCAACGGCCGAATGTTCGTCCGCAACAACGAAGCCAGTGATTCGGATATTGAAGCTGATTATCAGGTTGTGCATTTTTATATCCCTTGCAATCAACCGTTTGCCGAAATTGTGTATATTTTAAGCGAGGCTTTTAATAATCTATTGGATTCGCGCTCGAAAATGGAGTACAGCGAACGGGAAAAAGGCTATGTCAAAGCCGTTTTATTGAAAGAAGGTTATTACAATTATCTGTTCGTTACCAAAAAAATGGCTGCCGGACCGGCTTCCACCGCCAGCATCGAAGGCAATTATTATCAAACGGAAAATGAATACCGCGTATGGGTTTATGCACGAACGGCTGGCGTGCGCTACGACAAACTCATTGGTGTTCAAAGCATCCAATTCAAACCCTAAATCATTCAATCCATTATGCTTCTTTTTTATGCTCCCGATATTCTGCAAAGTTCCGAACTGCCGGAACAAGAGTCCCAACACTGTATCCGAGTGTTGCGTAAACAAACCGGTGATGTGATTGAGATTACCGATGGAAAGGGCTGTTTTTATCAAGCGCGGATTGAAGACGCTCATCCCAAACATTGCAAAATCAACATCATCACAACCATTCAAGCCCGTCCATCGTGGAAGAATTGGATTGAAATCGCCATCGCTCCTACAAAAAATGTGGAACGCATCGAATGGTTCGCCGAAAAAGCTGTAGAAATCGGTATCAACAAAATCACCTTTCTGAAAACCCGTTTTTCGGAACGAAAAGAATTGAAAACCGACCGCATTCAAAAAATCCTGATTTCCGCCATGAAACAATCCGAAAAGGCCGTCTTACCCGAATTGCAAGCAATGACTGATTTCAAACAATTAATGAAACAATCGTTTGACGGACAAAAATTGATTGCACATTGTTATCCGGGTGAAAAAACCTTGTTGAGCAAAGCCTATCAATCGAATCAAAACGTTTTGATACTCATCGGCCCTGAGGGCGATTTCAGTCGGGAAGAAGTTGATTTGGCATTGTCCAATGGTTTTCAATCCATTTCATTGGGCGAAAGCCGTTTACGGACGGAAACTGCTGCTTTAACTGCCTGTCAAACCATTCACATCGTCAATCAAATGAAAGAAATGAAGAAATGAAAAAAATGAAGGGAATACAAGTGTTGAAAAAAATGGGGTTTTGGATAAAAAATCTTATTCTCACGTTGTTCATTCTCAGTCTGTTTTTAGTGCTTTTGTACAAATATACGCCCATCTATTACACCTCTTACATGCTTGTAGCCAACGCCAAACAAGTTTTTTCGGGACACAAACCGCATATCCGGCATGAATGGAAACCGTTGAACGAAATTTCTCCGCAACTGCCCAAAGCCGTCATTGCATCGGAAGATTATTTGTTTTTAATACACAACGGTTTCGATTCCGATAATGAAAATGTCAAATTCAATCGCGGCGCACGAATTTTATATCAGAAAAACCTTACCATTACGCAACAAACAGCCCGGAATATCTTTCTCCCACCCGGTGAAACTTTTCTCACCAAATTGATGGAAACCTATTTCACCATACTCCTTGAATTGGTTTGGGGAAAAGAGCGCATCATGGAGGCATACCTCAATTCCATCCAAATGGGCAAAGATATTTATGGAGCGGAAGCCGCCACACAAGCCTATTATGCAATCTCCGCCAATGACATCAATACCGCCGAAGCTGCCGGAATCGCGGCCTGTTTGATTAGTCCGGCCGATTTAAATCCATGCGAACCCAATACTTACCTCTTACGCAGGCAAGCAAAAATCAGGAACATCATGGAAGATATGATTGAAATACAATGGAAACAAGAAGAATAGATTGGGGAACCATCCCCTACTCAACCGCTTTCGAGCAACAAAAAACATTATTTGAAGCAACGCTTCAAGCCAAAATGGCTAAACAGCCAACCGCAAACCGGTTTATCTTTTGCGAACATCCGCATGTCATTACCATCGGCAAAAACGGATTGAGTTCCAATTTGCTTTTCCCCGAAAAGACATTGAATGACAAGCAGGTGGAACTATTTCATGTTGACAGAGGCGGCGATGTTACCTACCACGGTCCGGGACAAATTGTCGGCTATCCCATTTTGGATTTGGACGATTTCAAAATTGGTTTGAAAGAATACATTCATCGCATTGAAGAAATGATTATCCGCACCATTGCCGAATACGGCATCGAAGGCGACCGTTTGGATGGAGCCACGGGCGTGTGGTTGGATAAAGATAGCCGCCAAGCACGTAAAATAGCCGCCATCGGCGTACGAAGCAGTCGCTACATAACCATGCACGGCTTTGCACTGAACGTCAATACGAATTTAGACTATTTTCAATTGATTAATCCCTGCGGATTCACGGATAAAGGTGTGACATCTATGCAAAAAGAATTGAACCGGCCTATTAATATGGAAGAAGTAAAAACATCCCTTTTCAAACATTTCACGGAACTAATATTCATTTAAAAATTAATTCGCCAGTTCCGAAATAAATTTAATACGAACCAAACGAATTTCTTCTTCCGTATAGTCACCACCCAATACCTCAATCGCTTCTTCCAACCCATCCGTTTCCGATTCTTTGAAGTAGAGGTAAATATCTTCGATATGGTCGCCGTCCATGACTTCATTCAGAAAATAGTCAATGTTGATTTTGGTGCCTGAATAGATAATAACTTCGATTTCGTCTAATAACTCATTAAATTCCAATCCTTTAGTCACAGCAATATCATCCAGAGCTACTTTTCGGTCAATGCTTTGCACAATAAACACTTTCAGTTTGGATTTATTGGCAACTGTTCGCACACGCAAATCTTCGGGACGTTCGATTTCATTTTCGGTCACATGGCGTTTAATTAAATTCACAAAATCTTGCCCGTAACGTTTAGCCTTTCCGGCACCTACTCCGGGAATATTTTGCAACTCTTCAACGGTAATCGGATAAGTCGTTGCCATTGCTTCCAAAGAAGGATCTTGAAAAATGACGTATGGCGGAACTTCCAATCTTTTCGCCAGTTTTTTTCGCAAATCTTTCATTATGGAATACAATACAGGATCTACAGCGCATGAACCACTGCCACGAGCAGGCGTTTCTTCTACGGCATCGTCATCATCAAAATCATTGTCTTTCGTGATTTTGAATGAAATTGGATTTTTCAAATATTTCTTTCCTGCAGCCGTTAATTTCAGCAATCCATAGTTCTCAATATCTTTGTCTAAATAGCCGGCAATCATTGCCTGACGAATAATGGCATTCCACATTTTTTCATCTTCGTCTTTTCCTGTACCAAAAACGTCTAAATTATCGTGTTCGTACGAAAGAATTTCAGAGGTTTCTTTCCCCTGTAAAATATTGATGATATGATCTGCCTTAAACTTGTCTTTTAATGTTTCAACGGTTTCTAAAACCGACATAAGTAATTCTTTTGCTTCCACTTGTTTTTTAGGATTTAAACAATTATCACAATTACCACAGTTGTCACCCAAATAATCTTCTCCAAAATAATGCAACAAGACTTTTCGCCGACACATTGAACTTTCGGCATACGATTTGGTTTCTTCGAGCAATTGTCTTCCTATTTCCTGTTCGGAAACAGGTTTGCCTTGCATGAATTTTTCCAATTTTTGCAAATCTTTGTGTGCATAGAAAACAATACATTTTCCTTCCCCGCCATCGCGCCCGGCACGACCTGTTTCCTGATAATAGCCTTCCAAACTTTTCGGAATATCGTAATGAATCACGTACCGTACATCAGGTTTATCAATACCCATGCCAAAAGCAATGGTGGCCACAATCACATCCACCTCTTCCATCAAAAACTTGTCTTGATTTTCAGATCGTACCTGCGAATCCAGTCCTGCATGATAGGCCAATGCGTTAATACCGTTCGCTTTCAATATTTCCGAAAAATCTTCTACTTTCTTGCGGGAAAGGCAATACACGATTCCTGATTTTCCTTCATTGGCGCGAATATATTTTACAATCTCTTTATCCACATTTTTATCTTTTGGACGGATTTCGTAATACAAATTCGCACGGTTGAATGAGGATTTAAATACAGCAGCATCCATCATTCCCAAGTTTTTCTGAATATCATGTTGTACTTTGGGAGTGGCGGTTGCCGTTAATGCAATCAATGGCTTTCTAACGATTTCATTGATAATAGGTCGAATACGGCGATATTCCGGACGAAAATCGTGTCCCCATTCTGAAATACAATGCGCTTCGTCTACCGCATAAAAAGAAACCGGCACTTGACGTAAAAACTCCATGTTTTCTTCTTTCGTGAGCGATTCGGGGGCTACGAAAAGCAATTTCGTTTTGCCTTGCTTGATGTCATTTTTTACCTTGTCTATTGCCGTTTTATTCAGGGTAGAATTGATAAAATGAGCTACACCATTATCTTCGCTATGATTTCGCATAACATCTACCTGATTTTTCATCAAAGCGATAAGCGGGGAAATGATGATTGCTGTTCCTTCCAATAATAATGCAGGCAATTGATAGCACAAGGATTTACCTCCTCCAGTAGGCATTAGAACAAATGTATCTCTCCCCTCCAAAACATTTCGGATCACCGCTTCCTGATTTCCTTTAAATGTTCCGAACCCGAAATATTTTTTCAGAGCCTCCGTTAAAAAATCCTCTTTGACCATTTATTATTCTCCTTATTCTTTGTGAAACAAAGATATAATATTGTATTGGAATAATGCAAATAATTTGCCAACTTTTTTAAAATAAAAAGTTGCAAAGAAAAAAATTGCACCTCTTTTACAAATACAGGGTATTTTTTAACTCTCAGCACGCTGATAATCCTGTTTTTCTACACGCTCTTTAGCATATTCCAAGGTAATACGCAAGTCTTTGACATCGGTAGAAGGAATTTCAAACATGGCATCCATCATAATATCTTCTGTGATGGAACGCAAGCCTCTTGCACCTAATTTAAATTCAATAGCCTTATCAACAATGTATTCCAACACTTCTTCATCGAAACGAAGTGTTACATCGTCCATCGCAAACATTTTGATGTATTGTTTGATAATCGAATTTTTCGGCTCGGTCAGGATATTCCGCAAAGCAATTCTGTCCAAGGGCTTTAAATAGGTCAGGATAGGCAAACGACCGATTATTTCGGGAATCAGTCCGAATGATTTCAAATCCTGCGGGGCAATGTATTGCAAGAGATTGTTTCTGTCGATTCTTTTATTTTCGCTATTGGCCGTATAACCTACTACTTGCGTATTCAACCGTTGAGCAATTCGTTTATCAATGTCATCGAATGCACCGCCGCAAACAAAGAGAATATCTTTGGTATTCACGGGAATCATCTGCTGGTCGGGGTGCTTGCGGCCGCCTTGGGGCGGAACATTCACGACCGAACCTTCCAATAATTTCAATAAACCCTGTTGAACGCCTTCGCCACTCACATCGCGGGTAATAGATGGATTATCGCCTTTGCGGGCAATTTTATCAATTTCATCAATAAATACAATGCCTCGTTCGGCAGCTTTCACATCATAATTTGCCACTTGGAGGAGGCGTGTCAATAAACTCTCAATGTCTTCACCCACATAACCGGCCTCGGTTAATACCGTAGCATCGACAATCGTAAACGGCACTTTCAGCACGCGGGCGATGGTTTTTGCGAGCAAGGTTTTCCCCGTTCCGGTAGAACCCACCATGATAATATTGGATTTCTCAATTTCCACATCATCTTTCGTGTCTTTTTGCATCAACCGTTTGTAATGATTGTAAACAGCCACCGAAAGATACCGTTTGGCATCGTCCTGACCGATTACATATTGGTCTAAAAAGGCTTTGATTTCTTTCGGACGTGGCAATTCTTCTTTATTCAGTGCAAATTTTTTCTTGCTCGTCGGATGCATGGATTCCTGCACAACCTGATAGGCCCGTTCGGCACACACATCGCAAATATTGCCATCTTCCCCTGCCAGCAATACATTGACTTGCGTTTCCGGAAGGCCGCAAAAATTACAGTGTTTCAATTTTTTTGCCATTATTTTTTCGTAAGAATCTTATCAATCATTCCGTAGGTCAGGGCTTCTTCCGAATTCATCCAGAAATCGCGGTCACCATCTTTCAATACCTGTTCGTAAGGTTGGCCGGAATGGTCGGCAATAATGGTGTAAATCTCTTTCTTGATTTTCAATATCTCGCGAGCGGTAATTTCGATGTCGGAAGCCTGTCCCTGAGCGCCACCCAAGGGTTGGTGAATCATTACCCGCGAATGTTGCAAAGCCGAGCGTTTGTTTTTTGCTCCGGCTACCAGCAATACGGCGGCCATCGAGGCAGCCATGCCCGTGCATATCGTGGCTACATCGCTGGACAGAAATTGCATCGTATCGTAAATGCCATATCCGGCATAAACCGAACCTCCCGGCGAATTAATGTAAATGGAAATATCCTTGCCCGGGTCGGCCGAATCCAGATACAATAATTGCGCTTGCAGGATATTTGCCGTGTAATCATCTATTTGCGTACCTAAAAAGATGATTCTGTCCATCATCAAGCGTGAAAAAACATCCAATTGGGTAACGTTCATTTGGCGTTCTTCCAAAATGTAGGGATTCAGATATTCCCGTTGGGATTTAATAACATCATCCACAACTAAACCGTTTATTCCCAAGTGTTTGACGGCATATTTTCTAAAATCTTCTGTCATGTTGTTTTATTTAAATAATTTTTGAAAATCTTCCAAAGTGACTTCTTTCGGTTTCAATGTAGCCTGTTTTTTCAAGACTACAATCAATTTATCTTCGAGAACCCGGTTAATCATATTCTGTATATTGTCTTCTTTTTTCAACATTTCCTGTACATAATTTTCCAATAAATAGTCGGGCACATTGCTCATGCCGTATTGTGCAAATTGGGCGCGGGCCGTTTTTTGGGCTTGTTGTTCTACGTCTTCTTTTTCAATTTTTATATCGTTTTCCTTGATTAAATTATCCTTAATCAATTGAAATTTCAGGTCACTCAGGATGTTCGGATAATCTTCTTCTACCAATTCGGCGGTTCTTTTTTCATCGCTTGCCACCAACCAACGCTTTAAAAATTCATCGGGAAATTGAATGTCTTTGGCTTTATCTTCCAACGCTTGTTTGGCATCAAGCAGGAATTTATAATCACTTTCCGGAGCAAATTGTTGCACAACGATTTCTTTGATTTTCGCTCTAAAATCTTCTTCCGAAGTAACGGTTCCCGGTTCGTAAATTTTATCATACAACTCCTGACTCAATTCAGCTTCTTTGTAGCGGGTAATTTCGGAAATAGCAAAAGTAAAATCGCCCTGATGTGCGTTTACTTCTTCCTTTTTGATTTTCAGGAACGAAGCTAATTCCGCTTCGTGGCCTTCATAAGCCGTATAAGGATTAAAAGTAATCACATCGCCGATTTTTGCGCCAATGAATTTGGCTTTTTCTGTTTCATCTTTCATATAGGAAGGCATTAAGACGGCATCTTCAACAGTCAGATCATCATTGCTTCCGGTCAACATCCCTTTTACCATGTCTTTCGCTTCGACCGCTTCAACCACATTATCGTAAGTACCATAATTGGCTTTGAAATTATTGATTTGCTTTTCAATCATATCGTCTTCCACCAGGATGGAATAATAAGACAACTTATCGGCTTTCGACAATTTGATATTCATTTCAGGGGCCAAAGCAAGGTCAAAAGTAAATTCGTAATCCTCTTGTTTATCGAAATCCAACGGAGCTTGTTCCTGTAACGAAGGCAGAGGTTCTCCCAAAACATTGAGTTGGTTTTCCTTAATATAACCGTATAATTTCTCGGAAACCAATTTATTTATTTCATCAACCAATATCGATTTTCCATACAAAGTTTGCACGCGCGATTTGGGAGCATTTCCCTTACGGAAGCCATCCATAACGATATTTTTGCGAATATCATTCAGCGCTTTTTCCACCTGAGGTTGATAATCTTCTTTGGTAACGGCAACCGTCAAAGCCGCATTTACCGCATCAATGTTTTTAAGTGTAATGTTCATATTTATTTTTAATTAATGATTGCTTTCTGGATTTTTAAGCGCGCAAAGATAGTTGTATTTATTTAAATTATCAAATGCTATGATTTTCGGCTAAATCTTTTTTTGAGGTGCTGACCCGGAAGGCCTTAAACTCCACCCAATGTCGTCAATTGATGAATTTGAACATTCTTTTCTTGGTAAGGTTTCACCCTAATTGGCGAGGTTTCGCCACTACGCGGCTCCGGTTGTGTGGGGTTGCCAATACCGTGCGCTGACGCACACGGCTACAAAGATTTCAGTGCTACGCACCTTTATCAAACAAGTTGGTATCTGTTCACATACATTAAAAGCTACAATTCAATCCTGCGGCAAGTCCTATACGGTTGAGCTTCCTTGAAAAATCGATCGTAATGGATTCATCAGTGTTTATTTTCGATATGGAGGCAAACATTCCATTGACGGAAACATGAATGCCGATAGCGGGTATTATCTGATAATTGATTCCTGCCGAACAGGTTGCACCAAAGGTAGTGCCTGGAGATATGGCAAATCTTCGCCTTTCTGGGTACGGGAACAATATATTCAATGGTAAGCCATAATCAATCTTCTGCTTGATTTTCGATAGTTTGTTATACACACAACCCACACCAACATTAGCTAAAGCACTCCATCTCGTTTTCCCAAATATCCATCGACCAAAGAAAGCAGGA
>JAITXK010000170.1 GCA_031284765.1 Candidatus Symbiothrix sp. | reverse complement strand
AATTTTGTTTCCATACCTTTTACCTTTCCGGCAAAGAGCGCCATGTCGTTACCGATTTTCTCGCTCGTTATCCGTGCATATATCTGTGTAGTTTGAATATTCGTGTGTCCCAGCATCTTGCTGACGCTCTCTATGGATACGCCCTTGCTTAAAGTCAGGGTTGCAAAAGTATGCCTTGATAAATGAAAGGTAAGTTTCTTTTTTATGCCGGACAATATCCCGATTTCTTTCAGGTAAGCGTTTGTGTTTTGGTTATTTATCACAGGGAGCAGGCGGTTGTCCGGTAATTTATCCTTGTATTTTTTCAGAATTATCTTCGGGATTTCCATCAGGGGAACCTGATAGCTTACGTCCGTTTTTCCACGTTTGCCCATAATCCACAGGTTTCCGTCAAACGAAGTGCGGATATTATCGTTCGTAAGTTTCTTAACATCAATGTACGATACACCGCAAAAGCAACAGAATACGAACACATCCCGAACCCGTTCCAGCCGTTTGGTCGTGAACTTCTGCTTCATCAGGATTTCAATCTCTTCCTGTGTCAAATAGCCTCTGTCCGTCGATTTTACCTGAATGGTGTAGTTTGCAAACGGATTCTTGAAAATCCATTCGTTTTTTTGTGCTATGATGATTATGTGCTTGAAAAACTGCATGTACTTGGCGGTTGTATTTTCGGCACAGCAGCGCGAAGTCAGCAGAAAGAGTTCAAAGTCGCAGATAAACTTGTGATTGATGTCTTTCAGGGAAATGTCCGAAAGGTGGTATTCCTTTTTTAGAAATTCCGTCAGATGGTCACGGGTAATCCGGTACTTGTCATACGTGGATTCGGAGATTGTCCTGCCGATTAGCTTCTTCTTTTCTTCGTTGTGGTCATCAAATACTTTCAACAGCATTTCGTGTCTGGTATTGACACCGAGAAACGTATTTTTGACCTTTTCGGCAGTAACGCTGCTTTCCTTCTCCTGCAAATTGCGATATATCTTGTATATCGCAGATTTGGTGCCGTCAATAAGCAGATTGATTTCGACCGCCTCATTTGTCCTGCCGGTTGCTTTACCGGCTTTCACGTCCCAGTAATTCGGATGAACCTCTCTCTTCATTCCGAAGCGGGTGTCTTTGCCGTCAACGGTAATACGGCAAAAAAGAGGGATGCTACCGTTTGCTTTCTGTTTGTCTCTTTTCAAGAAAAAGAGCACTTTAAATGTACTTCTCATAAACTCATTTTTAAAATTACAAAATTACACTATTGTTTTTAAAATGAGTTCTATTTAACCAAGACAATATCAGACAGTTGAAAGACAAATTAAGACAATCTGTACCCCTGTTTTCTGCATCCCCGTCGGGGGTATGATTTGGGTTACAAACTTTGTCCTTTCATGCCTTTTTCACGTCTTTTCTCAAAGACAGAAATAAAAGAAAAAACCTCACATTACATTGTTTTTTAGTAATTTGTCCTACTTGTATTCCTCTTTGTCTGCATACTTACCTGTAGGGGTCGAGAGAGAGAGAGAGAGAGAGAGAGAGAGAGAGAGTAGCAAAATAATCAGGACGTCCAAATTAAAAGGCGTAAAAAAGGTTAACCCTTTTCCGTCTTCTGCCGTTGCGCTATGAAATACTCTCCGTGTCATCTATACTGTTTTTGATTAATTTATTATCACAAAACGCCGCAAAGTTACAGTAATTTTTTTAATAACGTACATATAAAGAAAAATAATTCAATTGAGAATCAAAACAGTCTGAACTGTGATTTTAAAATGATTGGAATGATTATTTATATTGCTTTCAAATCAAAATACATGGCCCGGGTATCGTCGTCAAGGTCTTTGGTGGTGAGGTATCTGAAATCATTTTTCTCGTAAAACGGTAATGCCTTGCGGTATGCATCTCTGCAAGAGCGGGTAAAAAATACAAGCATCCCCGAAAACCGGCATGCCGTAGGTCTGCCACCTGACAACACGGTAGCATACCTACGGCATGCACTGTCATACAAACACCTGTTTTTCTACCGACATATTATCCCGAACCCGTATCCCTTACTGTCTGTTTTAACAAAAATAAATCGAAGTTGAATACATTACAAGTGGCCTCATTTCTACCTGTTTTCTTTATGTAAAAAGTACATAAAGACGTCTTTACTTACTGTATTTTATACATAAAGTAAATATTTGCTTTTCATATAATTAACTCAAATGTAAAAATAGAAGTTGCATCAGATGCTTTTTTTATTATTATCTTTGCGAAGATTTGTACGAATAATATTGAACGATGTCATGAAAACAAAGTTTATTCATACCTACGTTTCGGTGGACTGTGTAGTATTTGGATTTGACAATAACCAATTTAGCATCCTACTGGTGCAGCTTGACAAGGAAAGAATCGGGAACAAAAACCTGAAACTTCCCGGTGGCTTGATTTACGACCATGAGGATGTGGATATGGCGGCTTTGCGGATTCTGTACGAACTGACGGGTATCAAACGAATGAACTTGAGACAATTTCGGTGTTTTTCTTCGCCTGACAGGGCAAGCCATCCGGACGATATCCGCTGGATGGACAGGGCTTACCAACCGAATATCGACCGGCTGATTACGGTTTCCTATCTGTCTTTGTGCAAGATTGACAAGAAATTGAAAAACATATCCGGATTCAAATCGACCCAATGGTGCAAGCTGAATGAGTTGCCGGTGATGCCTTTCGACCATAATCAAATTGTGGAGGCTTCATTTCTGGAAATCAGGCGGTGGGTGGAGCATGATTTGGCGGTGATGTTTGACCTGTTGCCGCATAAATTCACTTTCAGCCAGTTTCATGCGCTGTATGAGGCGGTTTATAACCGGAAAATAGACCCGCGGAATTTTTATAAAAAAGTGAAAAACATGGCTTATGTCGTTCAGTTGGACGAAAAGCAGCCTAATGTCAGGCATCGGGCGGCGCACTACTATAAATTCGACAAGCATATATATAAAATGGTTAAAAATCAATTCGTTATACTTAATTCATAAACGTTATGTACTTATTGGGATATGATATTGGAAGTTCGTCCGTAAAAGCCTGTTTGGTGGACGCAGGGTCGGGAAAGATTGTGGCACAAGACTTTTTCCCGAAAGTGGAAATGCAGATTATCGCCCGGAAACCGGGTTGGGCGGAACAAGAGCCGGAATCGTGGTGGGCCAACCTGAAACTGGCGCACGAGTCAATCATGAAACAGTCGGGCGTCAGCGGGGAAGACATCAAAGCGATTGGCATCTCGTGGCAGATGCACGGGTTGGTACTGGTGGACAAGCAGAAAAAAGTGCTTCGTCCGTCCATTATCTGGTGCGACAGCCGGGCGGTGCCGTATGGCGAAAAAGCGTTTGGCGCGATTGGCAAAGACGCGTGTTTGTCGCATCTGTTAAACTCTCCGGGAAATTTCACGGCCGCCAAACTGGCTTGGGTGAAAGAGAACGAACCGCATATCTATGAGCAGATTGACAAATTCATGTTGCCGGGCGATTATATCGGCATGAGGCTGACGGATGAAATCGCAGTGACGGTTGAAGGTTTGTCGGAAGGTATTTTCTGGGATTTCAAGGAAAACCGTTTGTCGGATGAAGTACTGAATTATTTCGGCTTTGAGCGGAGTTTTGTGCCGGAGATTAAACCGGTTTTCGGCACACAAGGTCTTGTTTCTGCGGCGGCAGCGAAAGAGTTGGGACTCAAAGAAGGTACGCCCGTTTGTTACCGCGCCGGCGACCAGCCCAATAACGCGCTTTCGCTGAATGTCTTTAATCCGGGCGAAATAGCCTCGACGGCAGGCACTTCGGGTGTCGTTTACGGTGTGTTAGGGCAAGTGAATTACGACCCTTTGTCGCGGGTAAATACGTTTGCGCACGTCAATCATACGGCCGAAGATACACGCTTGGGCGTTCTTTTATGTATCAACGGGACAGGCATTTTAAATTCGTGGGTAAAGAAAAATATCGCTCCGGCGGGACTT
This sequence comes from Candidatus Symbiothrix sp., assembly GCA_031284765.1. Classification (GTDB taxonomy): domain Bacteria; phylum Bacteroidota; class Bacteroidia; order Bacteroidales; family Azobacteroidaceae; genus Azobacteroides. Next base: position 4,054 of record JAITXK010000170.1, on the reverse strand, counting down.
GGTTATCCGGATATGAATGAATGGGCCGCTCAGTCTCCGATAGGCAGTAAGGGAATTTCGATTATCCCGTTTGGGAATGGCTCTGAGCGTATTCTGGAAAACAAGGAAGTGGGCTGTTCCGTTCACGGCATCAATTTCAACATTCATAATCAACCGGATATCATCCGGGCAGCACAGGAAGGCATTGTGTTCTCGTTTCAGTACGGGATAGAGATTATGCAAGGTATGGGAATGGATATCAGCATGATTCGGGCGGGAAACGCAAATATGTTCCTGAGTCCAATCTTCCGTCAGACGCTGGCAAGTGTCAGCGGAGCAACAATTGAGTTGTACGACACGGACGGCGCAGCAGGCGCAGCCAAAGGCGCAGGTATCGGCGCAGGTATCTACGCATCAAACAAAGAAGCGTTTGCCAGCCTCGAAAAATTGGCCGTTATTGAGCCGGATCTCCCGGCAGAAGCTCAATATCAGGAAGCGTACGAACGATGGAAAGCGTATCTGAAAGGGTAGAAGGGTGCACGGTGCACGGTACACGGTGCACGAAAGAGAGTGTTGTTGATTAAATGTCAATGGGGGGTGTACTGTGTCACTCTAAAAAAAAATATAAATTATGAATGAAGAGAATGAAAGGGGGAGAATAAAAAGCTTTGAGGATTTGGCTGTTTGGAAAATTGCTATGCAATTAGTTGTAGCTGTTTATGAGGAATTTATCCATAATAAAGATTTTGGATTTAGAGACCAGATACAAAGGGCTGCGGTCTCGATACCTTCCAACATAGCCGAAGGATATGAACGGCAATCCAACAAAGAATTTATCCAATTCTTGTTTATTGCCAAAGGTTCTTCCGGAGAGCTTCAAACGCAATTGTATATCGCACAAAAAATAAAGTTCATTTCTATAGAAAAAGGAAATGAACTGATAGATAAAGCGAAAAAAGTATCCAGCATGATACACAATTTGATAAAATATCGTAAAACAATTAAATAACCAGTCGTGCACCGTGCACCCCTGTACCGTGCACCCTTGTACCGTGCACCTTTGCACCGTGCACCCACAAAAGAAAAAAGAATTCGTAAAACAATTAAATAACCGGTCGTGCACCGTGCACCTTTGCACCGTGTACCCACAAAAAATTAAATGATATGGAAATTTTAAAAGGTAGTAAAGAATTTTTCCCGGGAGTGGGGGAAATCAAGTTTGAAGGAAAAGAGAGTAAAAACCCGTTGGCGTTTCGTTGGTATGACGAAAACAGGGTTGTGTTGGGTAAAACCATGAAAGACTGGTTTCGTTTTTCAATGGCTTACTGGCATACGATGTGTGCGGAAGGCGGCGACCCGTTTGGTCCTGGGACGAAGAAATTCCCTTGGAATGAGGGCGCTGACGCTATCAGTCGCGCAAAATATAAAATGGACGCCGCTTTTGAGTTTATGACCAAAACGGGTATTCCATTCTATTGTTTCCACGATGTGGATTTGGTGGATGAAGGCAAATCGCTGACCGAATACGAAAGCAATCTGGCTAAAATCGTGGACTATGCGAAGGAAAAACAAGCCGCGTCGGGCATCAAACTGCTCTGGGGTACGGCGAATGTCTTTAGTAATCCGCGTTATATGAACGGTGCGGCAACGAATCCCAACTTCGCATCGGTATCGTGGGCGGGTGCGCAAATCAAAAACGCCATCGACGCAACCATTGCGCTGGGCGGAGCAAACTATGTATTCTGGGGCGGTCGCGAAGGTTACATGACGTTGTTGAACACCGATACGAAACGCGAAAAAGAGCATCTGGCCACGCTTCTGACCATCGCCCGCGACTACGCACGCAAGCAGGGTTTCAAGGGTACTTTCCTCATCGAACCGAAACCGATGGAACCCACCAAGCATCAATACGATTTTGACACCGAGACCGTTATCGGCTTCCTGCGTCATTTCGGCTTGGATAAAGATTTCAAGGTCAATATTGAAGTGAATCATGCGACACTGGCCGGTCATACGTTTGAGCACGAACTGCAAACGGCTGTCGACGCCGGTCTTTTGGGTTCTATTGATGCCAACCGCGGTGATTATCAGAATGGATGGGACACAGACCAGTTCCCAATTGATATATACGAATTGGCACAGGCATGGTTAATTATCGCGGAAGCCGGCGGTCTTGGAAACGGCGGCACGAATTTCGACGCAAAGACACGCCGTAACTCCACCGATTTGGAGGACATTTTCATCGCCCACATTTCCGGTATGGATACGTTCGCACGCGCATTGACGGTGGCTGCCGATATACTTGAACAATCGGACTACAAGAAACTGCGTACCGCCCGTTATGCGTCCTTCGATGCCGGCGACGGCCAAGCCTTCGAAACCGGCAAACTGACCCTCGAAGACTTGCGTAACATCGCTGCCAAAAACGGCGAACCCGCACAAATCAGCGGCAAACAGGAACTGTACGAAGCGATTGTAAACATGTATATCTAAATCATGGGAAATCCAAGAGACTATAACCTGGGTTATATCGTCCCCATCACCTTAGTGGCAACCCTTGGCGGACTGCTGTTCGGGTATGATACGGCGGTCATTTCGGGCGCTGAAAACGGCTTGCAGGCTTTTTTTCTTCAGGCTGCCGATTTCAACTATACCAATCTGCTTCACGGAATCACTTCATCAAGCGCCCTGATAGGCTGCGTTATCGGCGGATTCGCTTCAGGGATTTTTGCAAATAATCTCGGACGTCGCAACTCGCTCCGTGTAGCATCCGTATTGTTCTTTCTGTCGGCTTTGGGTTCATGGTATCCGGAATTTTTACTATTCGACTACGGACAACCTACTTTCAGCCTTTGGATTGCATTCAATGCTTACCGTATTTTGGGTGGTATCGGCGTAGGTCTTGCTTCGGCCATTGTCCCGATGTATATCGCGGAAATCGCCCCTTCGCAAATTCGCGGAACGTTGGTTTCCTGCAACCAGTTTGCCATTATCTTTGGTATGCTGGTGGTTTATTTTGTCAATTTCTTTATCAAAGGTGACCATCAAAGCATTGAAATTGTGAAATCTACTGTTGGAGAGATTGAAAAACTGAGCATGTCCGGCTCCATTGATGAATGGACTTTTCAAACCGGATGGAGGCTGATGTTCGTTTCGGAAGCGTATGTGGCGGCTGTATTCGGTTTGTTGCTGTTTTTTGTGCCTAAAACACCCCGGTATTTGGTATTGACTGGAAATCACGACAAAGCGTTGTTCGTACTGACAAAAGTGAACGGGCCAAGTAAAGCAAAAATAATTCTTGACGAAATCAAATCGACATCGAAGGAGAAAAAAGAGAAACTTTTCGCTTATGGTGCGCTGGTCGTTATTGTGGGTATTTTGTTGTCTGTATTCCAACAGGCTATCGGTATCAACGCCGTTTTGTACTATGCGCCCCGTATTTTCAACAGTGCAGGCGCCGAAGGCGGTGGGATGTTCCAAACCGTAATCATGGGTATTGTCAACGTGGCGTTTACGGTTGTCGCTATCGCTACGGTGGATAAGTTCGGGCGTAAACCCTTGTTGATTATCGGTTCTGTCGGTATGGCATTCGGGGCGTTTGCCGTTGCCGCCTGCGACACTTTCGGCATAACAGGGTTATTCCCGGTTATTTCGGTTATTGTATATGCCGCTTTCTTTATGATGTCGTGGGGGCCGGTATGCTGGGTATTGATTTCCGAAATATTCCCCAATACCATTCGTGGAAAGGCGGTTGCCATTGCTGTTGCCTTCCAGTGGATATTCAACTTTATCGTTTCATCGACCTTCCCGGCTCTTTGGGAATTTAGCCCGATGGTGGCGTATGGCATCTACGGTGTGGTGTGCTTGCTGGCGGCCTTGTTCGTTTGGAAGTTGGTGCCGGAAACGAAAGGTAAGACGTTGGAAGACATGAATAAACTCTGGAGAAAGTAGAACGAAGTCAGGTATAAATTTTAAGAACGCAGTACGCGGTACCGTAATAAATGGTGCGGGGCGTACTGCGTTTTTTACGTAGAGTTCTCCGCATCACGTGAAATTCTTCCTGATAATGCATAAT
>JAITXK010000124.1 GCA_031284765.1 Candidatus Symbiothrix sp. | reverse complement strand
GTTTCATCCGTTGCAGGGATATGCAGGGAAACGTATTGACAGGTTTCGTACAACTCTTCAGCAGAAGAAAGCGCCTTGACGCCGTCTTTCTCGATGACTGCGGCGGGACAAAAAGCATCGTAAGCATAGATTTCCATCCCGAACCCTTTGGCGATGCGGGCGACGTTGCGACCCACATTTCCATAAGCATGGATGCCCAACTTCTTGCCCGATAACTCCGTACCGGAAGAGCCATCGTAGAAATTACGCGCCGAATACACCATCAACCCTAACGCCAGTTCGGCTACGGCATTGGAATTTTGTCCCGGCGTGTTCATCACAACCACTCGATGAGCGGTGGCGGCAGCTAAATCTACGTTGTCGTAGCCGGCTCCTGCACGGACAACGATTTTCAATGCTTTGGCCGCATCCAATACTTCGGCATCGACTATGTCGCTACGGATGATGATGGCCTCTACATCTTTCACGGCCTCCAACAATTGGGATTTGTCCGTGTATTTCTCCAACAAAACGGTTTCAAAACCCGCCTTGTCAATCACTTGTTTGATGCCTTTGACCGCTTCCTGAGCGAAAGGCTTTTCGGTTGCTATCAGTACTTTCATTTGAATGAGATTTTATAATGTTATTTGTTATTATACAGATTCATGGTGTTTTGCACTCCCGCCAGGCAAAAGCTTTTCACCATCTCTATTGCCGTCTCAATCCGGTTGGGCAACAAGGCTTGTTCTTCACCGGTGAAATCGCTCAAAACATAATCAATTTGGTGCCCTTGCGGGAAATCATTGCCTAAACCGAAGCGCAAACGATTGTATTGGCTCGTGCCCAAGGTGGCTTGGATATGCTTCAGACCATTGTGCCCCGCATCGCTTCCCTTGGGTTTTAAGCGTAGCGTACCGAACGGCAAAGCCAAATCATCGACCAGCACCAACAGATTTTCCAAAGGGATATTCTCTTTCTGCATCCAATAGCGGACGGCATTTCCGCTCAAATTCATATAGGTGGAGGGCTTGAGTAAGACGAGCAGCACATTCTTCCACTTCATCTCAACCGTAGCGCCATAGCGCCGATCGCTAAAAACAACATTGGACGCTTTTGCAAGAGCGTCCAATATCATGAAACCTATGTTATGGCGGGTGTTTTCGTATTCCTGTCCGATATTACCCAAACCAACAACCAAATACTTCATTTTAATTAATAACGAATCGTTTTATTCATGTTCATTACTTAGGCTTTTGCAGCAGCGCCACGGGCAGCACGAGTCAATTTAACCGCAGCTACTACATTGTCTTTTGCATTCAACAATTCTAATTTATCGAATTGCAAACTGCCTGCCTGAATGGTTTTACCCAAGCCCAAGTTTTCGATATTGATTACTAATTTTTCAGGAAAATCTTTGTATAAACCTTTTACTTTCAGTTTACGCATTTCCAACGAAAGTTTACCACCGGCTTTCACCCCTTCGGCCAAACCTTCCAATGCAATGGGGATTTCGATAACAACCGGTTTGTTTTCAAACACTTGTAAGAAATCCACATGCAAAAGTTCATCGGATACCGGATGATATTGTGCATCTTTCAGCAAAGCGGTATAGCTTTTCCCGCTGATGGTTAAATTCACAATGTAAATCTCCGGGGTGTAAATCAATTTACGAATCCCCTCTTTCGATACGGTAAAATGGATCACTTCATCGCCACCGTACAATACGCCGGGCAACAATGATTCGTTACGATACGCTTTGGCAGCTTTCTTGCCGATACTGTCTCTTTTAGAGCCTTCTAACTGAAATGTTTTCATTTTTTAATTTGTTTGTGTTACTCAAAATTAAGATGCTCCCTAATCTCCCATCACACGGAATGTTTAAAAGCGGGGACAAAGATAGTAATCTTTTTGATTTAATCAAAAATTGAGCTAAATGGGCTAAATCTTTTTTTGAGGCGCTATGCATCAAAGTGGAACGGGGGCAAAGGCAGTGTCAAAAAATGAATAAATAAACATTGTTTGGGATTTTTTTTATGGATTTTGATCCGGCTTCTCCACTACCATCTTCATCCGGTATTCTTTAGGCGTGCAGCCGTATTTTTTACTGAATGCCTGAAAGAAAGATACCCGGTTGGCAAATCCCGATTTATACAGGATTTCATCAATATTCATCCTGGATTTAACCAGCAAGTCTCTCGCCATAACCAATCGACACTCTTTGATGAGGTTAGCGGGACTCATTGCGCCTGTTTCCTCAATCCTCCGGTATAAACTCCGAACGCCCATGTTGAGTTCCTTGGCAATCATTTGGATGGATAAATCCGGATTTGTAATATTGCTGTCAATTATTTTCAATACCGACCGGAAGAATTTCTTATGCTCTTTATGGATTTGTTTTCCACCCAAAAGATCAAATAAACTGGCCGATGAATTGAAATAATCTTCCAGCTTCTCTTTTCTGTTCATACTTTGACGAACGGTCATTTTTAGATATTCGGCATTGAATGGTTTGGTAATATAGGTTTCCGCTCCTGCACCCAAGGCTTCTATTTGTTGTTCCATTTCATATTTTCCGGATATCAGAATGATGGGAATGTGAGCGGTATTTTTTACGGACTTCACTTTTTTTACCAGGTCGATACCGGTCAATTTCGGCATCATCACGTCACTAATGATTACGTCGGGAAGTGTTTCATTCAGCACCGTATCGATCTGTTCCGGATATTGTATGGCAATGGTATTAAATTCATCCGAAAAAATTTCGCAGATAAACCACAATATTTCAGGTTCATCGTCAATAATCAGGAGGGTTGGCTTCAATTCGTCTATTTCGCAATCCGGCAATTGAAGTATCCGGGGAGATTCGGCAACGGGGAGATATTCCTTGTCATTTTGTTCGGCGGGTTTATCTGTGTTGACGATGGCCATTGGCAGCGAAACCGTAAACACGACCCATTGCTCCGGAGTGTTTTCCACACGGATGGTTCCGTTCAACAATTTTACCATATTGTGCGAGATGGCGAGTCCCAAACCGTTTCGGGAAAAAGCCGGTTTGCCGTCTTGCCGCTCGAAGTTGTCCAGAATAGTGTACCGATCGAAAATCCGTTTATAGTCTTTTTCTTTGATTGGATTTCCCTGATTGGCGATTTGAATCAACAGATTTCCATTTTCAATGGAAACGCCCAGATTTATTCTCTTCCCATTCTGCGTATATTTAAAAGCATTGGAAAGAAGGTTGGTAATGATAGTCGTCATAAATCCTTTATCTGAATTCCAAGTGATTTTTTGGTTGTAAATAATATCCAGTGAGATTTTTTTGGACGCTGCCATATCCGAAAACAATGCGCTGATTTCGAGGACTAAATCGGTGATTGGCAGGGGTTCTATCTGTGGTTTCCGGTTTTCAGTTTCAATTTTTCTAAATTCAATCAATTCACAAATCAGATTGTTTAACCGGTTGGCATTCGCCTGTATCATTTTTACATAATTTGCGACAAATGCGTCAATGTCCGGCCTTCCCAAGATACGTTCACACGGGCCGGAAATCAGCGTGAGTGGGGTGCAAAATTCATGGGCGATATTGGTAAAGAAGCGCAATTTCGATTCATACACTTCTTTTTGATGTTTTTTGTCGAGCTGATCCAACAGTTCCTGTTTTTTTCGTTTTTCCTTTAAAAAGATGTACCGCACTGAAACGGCAAGCATCAATATCAAGGCAAGGCAATAGAAACAATATGCCCAAATGGACAGATACCACGGATAGGCTATTTTAATTACCATGGAATATACCGGACTTTCGATGTTGGATGTCCGGTTATAGTATTTAACCTGCAAGGTATATTTTCCGGGTGGAACATTGGTAAATGAGGCTACATTCGAATGTCCGTTGTTAATCCACTGGTTACTTAATCCCACCAGTTTATAGTAATAGGTATAGTTGCTTCCGTCGATATAGTCATTGGCGGTAAACGAAACGGAAAAAAAATCTTCCTCACATTTCAGATTCAGAATGGTTTCTCCATCTTTTTCCGTTGTTTTTTCAAAAATATTATAATAGTTTCCAAAAATAGTCAGTTTATTGAATGAGATCGGCGGGATATAGGATTGTATATCCTTTTCTTCTTTGCGGATCGCTAAAATGCCATTGATACCGCCGAAAAACAAGATGTCATTTGTATTGTCTTTGAAAGCTGCTCCATCGCTAAATTCCACCACTTTTAATCCGTCGGACTGTTCAAAAGTCTGAAAGACGTTTCGTTCGGTATTGAATACAATAAGGCCCCGATTGGTACTTAACAAAAATACCGTATCGGTCATCTTCAAAATGGCATGGATTGAATTATTCAGAAATCCATTTTGCGAGTTAAAAACAGTATAGTTTTCATCCGGAGTGTACTTCACCAAGCCGTAACCGGTACCAAAGAGATACGTTCCCTGCTTATCTTTTTCAATGGCAAAAACATCGTGTATCGTTTGATTGGTGTATTGATTATTGACATTAACCGGCTCCAGATTATCTGTTCGCTTATTGTACCGGAAAGGCCCATATCCCCGGTTGCTGAACCAGAATACAGAATCATTTTCCGAATAAATCGAAAAAAAGTAGTTGGATTCAAAATCGTTGTCATTGATACGGTACCATTGGATATTTTTCAGTACCGGATCTCCTTTTATTTCTTCTACTTTTGCTTTTACAATACCCATGCCAACACTGGCAATCCATATTTCCGAGTCGTTGGTTTCATAAATATCGTGAATGTATTTAAATTTCACGCCATCAACAGCTACATTGATTCGCTTGACTTTTTTATCGCGATACGAATAATAACACAATCCCTCTTCGGTTCCGATCCATAAACCATTTTTCCGGCTTTTTTCGAAGCAATAAATGGCATTGCTTTGCAACGAGCTGTTTTTTGAAGTGAGTATATTAAAATCGTAATGGATGATTCCTTTATCAAAGTTATAATCGTATAATTGAAGTATCCCATCTCCTTTTGTTCCAATCCAAAGGGTTTGATTATCGTCCAAAAAGATCGCTCTGACCGGTCGTTCCATTCTTCCGGTCAAATTACTCAACAGGATGGAACGCATGGAGTAGGAAGTATCGGAGTAAATATAGACGCCTTGACCATCTGTCCCAATCCAAACAATATCCTGAAAGCGGTCTTTGGACAGACAAAAAATACCGCTGTTGATATTGGTATTTTTCACTTTGTATGAACCGGTAGCCGCTTGTTTTTCAAGCAAAATTAAACCATCCATTTGAAAACCAATAAAATAATCGTCGTGATAATGGATGATAGATGTTATTTTACCTCTTGCCTGAATCTCGTCTTTGAGATTATAAATAAACGTTTCTGTATTACTGGCCAAATCACACCGGTACAAGTCATATTCTTTCGTGACCGAATACATGAATCCATCGTCATAAAAACAATAGGCCAATGGCTTTTGTGATTTCGCCTGATTTTTTTTGAGCGAAAGAGAAATCTCTCCTGTTTCTTCATGTTGAAAAACCTGATAACAGAAATGATCGCCTTTGTTGGTTACAATCCAAAGCGTATTTTCTTGGTCTGTGAAAAGGCGGATGATATCGGAGAATATTACCCCGGACAAAGAGAGTTTTTTGAATGAATCGCTTTTTTCGTGATAGTAAAAAATACTGTTACTTTCCTGAATGATAAAAATAGTATGATTATATTTTTCAATGAAAAACAATTTCCGGAATTCATGGTAATGCTCCACTGTATTGGTTTGGGTATTATATTTGTTTAGACCGTAATAGGTTTGTATCCAATAGTTGCTATTTCCTGTATATACAATCTTGTCTATCAGATTTCCCAATAAGAAGTTTGCATCATCTTTGGATTGATACGTTGTTACGTCGCGACTATTGTACATATTCAAACCGTCGCAGGTTCCGATCATCATTAATCCTTTTTCGTCCTGGGAAAAACAGGTAACAGAACTGTTTGACAAATTATTGTTGTTGGCAATTTGTTTCAGATTGTAAGCGAATAGAGCATCCGGGAGAGCAAGCGCACTCAAAATAAAAAGGAACAAAAGGTGATTTTTCATCGAATTAGTATTATATTCTGCAATATTAAGAAACTTAAACGCTATTTCCAAATTTGAATGCTAAAATTTCCGAAATAATTTATCGTATCCACCGGCTTTATACCAGCTTAATTGTTTATAATATTCATTCAAATCTGTCCTTTTAAAAATCGGAATGTAGCAACTCAACCCACAATAGGTATTTATATCATACAGTTGGATAAATTGGGAGGTATTGTTTTTGTACCATACCGTTTTATTTAATTGAGCCAAGAATGCCGTTTTATCTGCATCCGGAAATGCTTTGTTTATAAAATCCGCCAAATCAAA
>JAITXK010000121.1 GCA_031284765.1 Candidatus Symbiothrix sp. | reverse complement strand
AAACAGGATAAATTTACCGTCCACATCCGAAACCGTAGCCGTTATCCCTTTTTCGATGGAAATGCTTGCTCCGATAAGCGGCTCGCGAGTCTGTTGGTCAACGACCAATCCTTCCACTTTCGTAGAACCGGTTTGAGCAGAAACACACGGAACATGCACGGATAAAAAGAGTGCAGAGAATATTCCGAAACGGAATGTTGTATTATAAATATTTTTTATTACTTTTGCCATACGCTAATTATCTAATTAGTTTAATGGAGCGCCCCCCGTCCGGCTGCAATTGGAAAGGGGCGCTCTCTGTTTTAAATCACGCTGCAAAGATAGATACTATTTTTTTCTCCTGAAATACCATAAATATGGTATATTTTGTTTTTTCTTTCATTATTTTAAATTCAGATTTTAAACATTCCTCGCCAAATACCGCACCGGATAAACCACCGCCAGAAACCCAATACTCAACACCACCGCCAAAACAAGCAACAAGTCACCAATCTGCACTTGTACCGGATAAGCGTTGATAGCAAACATGCCGCTGTTGCCTAATTGTATCCATCCGAAATGTTGCTGTCCCAAACAGAGTAAAACGCCTAAAATCAGACCACTGACAGCCCCCAAAACCGAAATCATCCATCCTTCAAAAAGGAAAATGCGGGAGATAAGGCGATTGTCGGCCCCCAGATTGCGGAGGGTGAGAATGTCTTTTTGTTTTTCCACAATCAGCATCGACAGCGAGCCGATACTGTTGAATGTGGCAATACACAAAATAAAGCAAAGCATCAGGAAACTAATCCATTTCTCGATACTAATCATGTTGAAAGCTTCGGCTTGTTGCTCAAAACGGTCTTTCACCACATAATCAGCGCCAACAAGTTGTTGTATCTTTTGCTGCACTTCCCGCATATTGACGCCGTCTTTCAATTTGATTTCCAATGCGCTGACTTCGGTTTCGTATTCCAATAAATCACGGGCTAAAGCAAGGGGAACAAGCATATAATTGTCATCGTACACTTGTTCATTAATCATGAAAAGGTCACTGATATACGCATATTCGCGATTCACATTGCTCAGCGGATTGGACATATTGACTCGCGCATTGCGTTTAGGAGCACAAATCTCCAACGGGTAAATGAAATTTGCATTGACGCCCAAAGCGCTTGCCACGCCCACCCCGGGGATGGTCAAAAACGAAGTTTCGTTGCGAAACGTTAATGTTCCGTTGAAAAGTGCATTTTGGATGGGCACTAACTGACCAAAATTATCGGAAACGCCTTTCATGACAGCGGGCGTTTGCCGGTTACCGTAAATAACCAACACATTTTCATCCAGACTTTCGGAGATGACCGATAACTCAGGCAACTCCCGGAGAGCCGCAAAACGCTCGCCCGTCGGATTGAACACCTTGCCACTGACGGGCGTAATTTTCAGTTCCGGGTCAAACGAACTGAACATGGACGTCCCGAAATCCCGAAATCCATTGAAAACGGACAGCGTACAAACGGTTGCCATGGTCGCAATCGCCACCCCGCAAACCGCTACCAACGAAATGATATTGATTGCATTATGCGACTTTTTGGAAAAAAGATACCGCTTCGCTATGTAGAACGATGGATTCATTGATTGAGCAGGTGGTCTATATTTTCCAAATAGTCAACGGAATCGTCCAAGAAGAACGCCAATTCGGGTATCCGGCGTACCTGTTTGCCAATGCGCAAGCCCAATTCGTAACGAACGGATTTCTTGTTTTGATTGATGTTGTCCAACAATTCTTTTCCCTTCTCGGAGGGGAAAATGCTAAGGTAAGCCTTTGCCACACTCAAATCGGGGCTGATGCGTACGCGCGTAACCGACACCATTACGCCCGGCATCTGTTTGGTTTGCAACAGGAAAATTTCACTTAAATCTTTCTGTATTAATCGTTCAATTTTTTGTAATCTGGTTCCTTCCATATTTTTTTATTTAGATGGGGGAGAAGTTAATTTATAAATAACAGTTAAGCCATCCCGTAAAGGCAGGATAACTTTTTCAACTCTCGTATCGTGTTTTATCTTTTCGTTAAAATGCAAGATGCCAAGCGTTTGTTTGTCGCCCGGATGGATTTCTTCCACTACTTTCCCGCTCCACAACGTGTTGTCGGCCAAAATGACACCTCCCGGGCAGACTTTATCGAAAATCAAATCATAATATTCGCTGTACAAACGTTTGTCGGCATCAATAAAAACCATATCAAATAATCCGTCCAATTGCGGAATAACATCCAAAGCATCGCCGATATGCACGCGGATTTTATCCTGAAAGCCTGACAATTCGATTTGTTCACGGATAAAGTCTTCCATTTCATCATCCTTTTCGATGGTATGGATTTCGCCGTTTTCAGGTAGAGCCTCTGCCAAACAGAGTGTTGCGTAAGCAGTATAAGTTCCGATTTCCAAAATCCTTTTCGGTTGATGGATGCGCACCATCATTTTCAAAATACGGCCTTGCAGGTGTCCTGACAACATGCGCGGACGCAACAAACGCACGTGCGCATCACGGTAGAGGCGAGCAAGTTGGTCGCCTTCGTCATCAATGTGGGATAACAGGTAGTCATCAATTGTCATTGTGCTTCTTTTATCGCTTCCACTGCCAAACGGTAAGAATCCAAGCCGAAACCCGCAATCACACCGGTGCAGGCGCGGGCAATCATCGACTGATGCCGGAACTCTTCCCGCGAATGTACATTGGAAATATGTACTTCGATGACCGGCGTTGTGACCGCTTTAATTGCATCATGAATCGCCACTGAAGTATGCGTATATGCGCCCGCATTCAGCACAATACCGGCAAAAGAAAAGCCTGTTTCGTGAATTTTGTTGATGATTTCACCTTCCTCATTCGATTGAAAAGAGGAAATTTCGATATCCGGATACCGCCGTTTCAATTGCGCTAAATATTCTTCAAAAGAAGATGCCCCGTAAATGCCCGGCTCGCGTACGCCCAATAAATTCAGATTTGGACCGTTGATAATTTGAATTTTCATGATTTCTGTTATACTTTTGTTGCTGTCATGGGAAATCAAGTCTGCCGTGACCTGATGTGCAAAAGTAATAAAATAAATTGAATAATCTGAAAACACCGGAAGAACTTGTTCAGGACTACCGAACGCATTTGTTGTTGGAAAAATCGCTTTCCCGCAATTCGGTTTCGGCATATCTGGAAGATGTCGGAAAATTGTTGTCCTACTTGCAAATCGTGCACCGCCATCCGCAGGAAGCCGCTTTGGAAGACTTACAGGAATTATTGGTATCGTTGCATGAAATGGGTATTCATGCCCGTTCGCAAGCGCGGATTATTTCCGGCATCAAATCGTTTTACCGTTTTCTGGAGTTGGAAAATCTCATCGACAACAATCCGACCGACTTATTGGAATCGCCCAAAATCGGTTTGAAACTGCCCGAATTTCTCACCTTGGACGAAATCAACCGCATCATGGCAGTCATCGACCTTTCAAAGGCGGAAGGCCAACGCAACAAAGCGATTTTGGAAACGTTGTACAGTTGCGGGTTGCGGGTTTCCGAACTGCTCAACCTGCGCTTTTCCGATTTATACTTGGACGAAGGTTTTATTAAAGTGGAAGGCAAAGGCGGCAAACAACGGTTAGTGCCGATTTCCAAGACCGCCGTCAACGAAATTAATTTATATTTGTTAGACCGCAACCGGCTTCCTATTAAAAAAGAATTTGAGGATGTTTTGTTTTTAAGTCGCAGAGGAACAGCCCTGTCGCGCATCATGATTTTTCATTTCATCAAAGAATATGTTGCCGCGGCGGGCATTCGGAAGACTGTGAGTCCGCACACTTTTCGCCATTCGTTTGCCACGCATTTATTGGAAGGTGGCGCCAATCTCCGCGCGATTCAAGCGATGTTGGGACACGAGAAAATCACAACTACCGAGATTTATACGCATTTGGACAGGGACTTTTTGCGGAGTGAGATATTGAGTCATCATCCGCGGAACCAAATATTTACCTGATTGTTTGATGTTGGCGAATAAAAAACTATTTTTGTAAAAACTTTAGAATCATGAAGATCGCCTTTGTATTAACAGTTCATTTACCGGATGATGAACGCGTTTGGTTTCAGGAATCAAGCAGCCTGCAAAAAGCAGGGCATGAAATTTTTGTTGTATCTTCCCGCACCACTCAAACTTCCCTTCCTCATTCGTTCTGTTTTGATGATACGGGCATGCCTAAGAAAGAATTAATTGCAACCTTAGCATCTTCGCTAATGGTTTTTTCGCCGGATGTTATTATTTGCGACAATCCAATGGCTATTCTTGCTGCTCAACAGTTTAAAAGACAGAAAAATAAAAAGGCACATATTGTTTATGATGTTACGGAATGGTATCCTTCCCAAAAGAATTTGAAAAATTTGCCGTTGTTCAAGAAAATTATCAAAGCCGGCTTACTGACGGCATTTTCGTATTATGCTGCGTGGTTTTTAGATGGATTTATTTTTGGAGAATACTATAAAGCTC
>JAITXK010000085.1 GCA_031284765.1 Candidatus Symbiothrix sp. | reverse complement strand
GCTCGTGTACTGAAAGACGGAATAATCGGCTCTGTAATGGCTACTCAACCGATATTTGCCGGAGGGCAAATCGTAAATGGAAATAAATTGGCAAAGTTGGGCGTGGAAGTCAGTCAATATCAGAAAAAAATGTCGGACGATGAGATTTTGCTCAAAACCGAAGAATTTTATTGGCAACTATGCGCCTTGACAGAGAAAGTACGCACCATTGCCGAAATCGAAACCCTGCTCAATAGCGTGCATAAAAACGTAAAGGTTGCTTATGAAGCCGGTTTGATTACCAAAAATGATTTGCTGAAAGTGGAGTTAAAACAAAATGAATTAGCAAGTGGAAAACTCAAACTCGAAAGCGGAGTGAAACTCCTCAAAATGGCATTCGGACAACATATCGGCATTGCCCCCGATACCCTTACTATCGCGAACAGCGTAGGCGAAGAGATACCCTCGCCGTATGCCAATCGGATAAATCCGGAAGACGTCCTGCTGCAACGAACGGAATACCGCCTGTTGGATAAAAGTGTGGAAGCCGCCCGTCTGCAAAAGAAAATGGAAATTGGCAAAAACCTGCCGACCGTTGCTGTTGGCGCCGGATACAACTACTACGGCTTCGATAAACGTAGTTTGAAAAATGATTTCGGGATGGTCTTCACCACCGTATCTGTCCCGATTTCGGGTTGGTGGGGCGGTTCGCACTCCATTAAAAAACAAAACCTGAATATTCAGATAGCAGAAAACGCCAAACAAAACGCCGGCGAAATGTTACTGATACAAATGCAACAATTGTGGGACGAGGCAGTTGAAGCCTATCGCCAAACGGAATTGTTCAAGCAATCCATCGACATAGCCACCGAAAATGTCCGTTTGAATAGCGATTATTACAAAGCCGGAACAGGCATCCTCACGGATTTGCTTGATGCCCAAAGCGCTTTGCAGCAAAGTCGCGACCAATACACCGAAGCGGCAACTGTGTATTTTTTGAAATTAGCGGAATATGAACAACTAACAAATGGAATATGAAAAAGGCAGTTTTAATCTTTGCCCTTATATGCCTGATTTTCCAAGCCTGCGAAATGATAGAATATCATCCGTATGACGGAAAGATAACGGGGAAAACCGGCATCAACAATAAAAATATTGCCCGCATAGAATCTGCTTGTGCCGGAAAAACAACCATTCGATTCATCTTGATGAGCGATACACAACGGCATTATGATGAAACTAAGGCTTTTGTGAAAAGCATCAATCGGAGAAATGACATTGATTTTGTGATACATAGTGGGGATATTACCGACTTCGGGCTGACAAAAGAATTTCTCTGGATACGGGATATTATGGAGAAATTAACTGTCCCTTATGTAGTCCTGTTGGGCAACCACGATTGCTTGGCTAATGGAATACAGGTGTTTAATGAGGTTTTTGGAGAAGAAAATTTCTCATTTATAGCAGGCAACACCAAATTTGTTTGTCTGAATACCAACGCTTTTGAGTTCGATTATTCCCACCCCGTTCCCTATTTTCATTTTATTGAGCAAGAAATAAAAAGCAGGCAAGGCGAATACAGCAAAACGGTAGTGGCAATGCATGCACCCCCATTTTCCGAGCAGTTTGACAACAATGTTGCCAATGTTTTTCAACAGTATATAAAAGCATTTCCCAATCCTCAGTTTTGCCTCAATGGGCACGAGCATAATTTAAAAGTGCTTGAACGTTTTGACGACGGACTGCTGTATTATGGCGTACCCGACATAGCCAAAAGAAAATATTTTTTATTTACATTAAACCCTGACGATACCTATGATTACGAAGTTGTCGAGTTTTAAAAGAATATCTGTGGCTATCCTCTTATGTCTGGTTTTTCCCTCTATGCTCATTGCTCAAAACGGATACGACAAGCGAGTAGAGAAGCGCCAAGACAAATGGGCTAAACTTATCCCGACACATACCTTAGTGCAATTTGCAGGCGGTATGGGATTCCTTTCTTTGGGTACAGGCTGGGATTATGGAAAAAAAGAGCAATGGGAAACAGACGCGCTTCTGGGCTTTCTGCCTAAATTTTCAACGGATAAAAATAAAATTACATTTACCATGAAAGAGAATTATATCCCATGGAAAAAGGATTTTAACGACTATTTTGCATACAATCCGCTCACGTGTGGATTGTATTTCAATACGATTTTCGACGATGATTTCTGGGTAAACCAACCTGATAAATATCCCAACAAATATTACTCCTTTTCTACCAAAATACGGTTCAATATTTATGTCGGGCAAAGGTTTACATTCAAAATTCCTCCTGAAAAGCGCGTTTTCGCAAAAGAAATATCTGCTTTTTACGAAATTAGCAGCAGCGACCTCTATATAATCAGCGCTGTCGGCAATGGTTATCTGAAACCGCAAGACTATCTGCGATTATCTTTCGGTTTAAAACTTCAATTGTTTTGAAACATTTTGTAAAGGACACCAGCTTATTTGACACTCACGCATAAAAAAATACACTAAAGGATAAATTTATGCTAAAATCAGGATTA
>JAITXK010000055.1 GCA_031284765.1 Candidatus Symbiothrix sp. | reverse complement strand
ATCTATCGGTGTAGGTATTTCAATGACAATGATATTGACTTTTTGAATATACCATTGCTGGTTGGCGCTTTCCGTGATCCGTTCGGTATATTCAATTGCCGGCGTTCCGTTACTTTTGTTTCCGCCGCTGTTGTTGATCGAATAATGGGACGATTCGTTAATTAAACCGTATAAATTGCCTGTTGACACCGGCACTACACGCCATTGCTGTTTTTTATCCGTTGCGGAAGGAGTAACTTGTATCAAATTATTGCTATAACCATTACCGGCAATAGCCAATTCCGAATTGCGATTGATGATTTGATAGACGCCATCACCGAGTGAAACGAATTTCCATTCCTGACTATAATCGTCCGGTGCTGCACTCCACATGACTAAGGGTTGATCCAATTCAGTAGATGGGTCGCTAACGGTTATCCGGTTCGTTGAATTTTTATTTGTAATGGAATAATAATAGGGTTCTGCCACAAAAGGAACAGAGACTTCCTCCGGAAGATCAGAAGCAAACGATGTCGTTAAAAAACTCACCCGCGTTTGAATATATTGCTTCAGAAAATTGATTCCTCCCTGATAAGTGGGAAATAAAAATGGTTCCCTGAAAATTTTGGTGTTCAGATTATTCCATTTCTTAAAATTTTCTTTTTGAGAGGCATTTATTTCCGACACAATAGCATCTATGGCTCCCAATAAGGTTTCACTAATCTTTTTATCTGCAAGCAACTGTAACCAACGGGTATTGACTGCCTGTTTGAACCACGGATCTTCCCACATCCTTTTTATCCAGGCTTTGGGGTCATGAGCGCTATTCCGCATGAGTTTTTGTACGGCATCACCGAGACGGTCATCGTTGTTGAATGCAATGTCAAAATCCCATAAAGGGCCAAAATACAATTTATCGCTATTGCGGTATTTATACATATAAATACTCCAAAAAGCATCCGGATTTCCGGTCAATTCGCAAGCGATATACCAATTGATCAGGGAATGTTCGTCCACATAAGCCCGATAGCCTGATGTTGGATTTTTGAAATTCGAGGAAAATAACGCATCTTCAAATGTTTGTGTGAATTTTTTTATATAAGTCAATTGTTCCGAGGTAATCTCATCATCTTTCGGATATTTTACCGTAACCGTCATGTTGTGGGAGGTATTAAAATGCACCGGCTCGGAGCCTCCAAACCCATCTACTTCCAATAAGTAACCGCCGGACAAATCGGGAAGCGCCGTTGTTCCCAAGGCTTGTTCCTGCACCGGAACACGGTTTTTTTTCACTTCAACCTGATCAGTTAGCATGTAATTTCCCTGATATGCGCCATTGAGATAGAGATCTACGAAACGGTAAGCAGGAGTATATTCAAACTCCAGCAACTTGCCAATTTCAAAAGCCAAAGCATTACGAATTAATGTTTTATCTCCATAATTAGCCAACAGAACCCAAATTTTGGCTTCGGCCGGCATATTTAATAAGTGTTGCTTGTTTGCTAATTTAATGCGATAAGGCTTTTTGGCCAAGCCCCAAGTAGAATTGCCACGTCCACGAATTTCCACATCCATATCCAAAACTTCTGTCGGATCGGAACTTTTGATCATTATATGTCCCGCCTGATATACTTCTTTGCTTGTCGGATTAGTTCCGGTTTCTGTTGTAATATATAAGGCAGGAATATTGGTCAACTGATTTTGTGCATCCAATGCTCTACAAACCAGCAGACCAATCATCAATAACCAATATGAATTGTAAGTTTTTCGCATCAATCTATCTTTCAGTTAAACAAATTAGAAGCTTGAATTGTTTATGTTCATAATATAATAATACACAACAAAGATAAGCAATAATTCAATAATAACAAACTGGTATTTGCGTTTTTTAATAATTTATTACACTTATTAAAATCAAAATGCTACTTTTCCCAGGATATTGACCATTTTTGTGAACGTTTTGTCTTTCCAATGGGTAACCAAACCGTTATCTGTAGTCATCTTGATATGATAGGCAGGATCATTTTTAATGGATTCATTTTTATCGGCAATCCGCAGGCCAACGCTGTAAGTACCTGTCAATTCTACCGGTATGGATCCGGCAATCGTATGTGTGAGCAATGCATTGGGGTTTCCTTTGGCGAAAGGTTGCCAGTTTTTCGGATTTACATCCGTCAATTCGATTTCTTTTGCTATTTGTCCATTTGAATCATCAATCAGGACTAAATAAACGGCTTTAGGATTATGAACGGTAGCAAAACCGGTATTGGTCAGCTTCAAGTCATAGACTAAACGGCCGTTTTCCGCTTTAAGTGCGGAAATATTATTCACATTGAGACGATAACCTAAATGATCGCGCACAAACTGGTAAAAAGAACGGAAGACTGTTTTGCCGTTTTCATCCTGAAAATAAGCCTCATCAAAGAAGATATGATTGGCGCGAAGTCTGTCCGGCCACACTTTTACGGTTTTCCAATAGCTAATGTTATCTTTGAAATTTTGTGTTATGTCCAAAGCGGTATAATGATGGTCCTTCAGTACTTTCAATACGGTATTGGGATCCATTAATATATCAAATCCCCAAGGAGGCCCCTCATTGTAAGGGATTTCGCCACGCATATAAAACGTGAAAGATTCGTCTTTCACACGATTGTAAGAGGCATCGTTCATACAATAATCGCTGCTGCCGCAATTCTTCATTCCGGTGGTGAAATAATCGTTGGCAAAACCTACACGCGTTAATTGTTCCGTCGTTAAGACCGATTTAAGACCGTCTTTAATGCTATTGTAGCGTACCACCATGCCATAATCGGACGGTAAATAATTGAACAGCGTTTTGGCGATGGTGTTATTGTTGTCTGTACCGGGTGTCCATTCGCCCCAAGTACCGATTAAACCGGCTTCTACAACTGAAACCACATCCATATTATTTTGTATAAGTGGCTTTAATTGTTCCAAATGCTGAAGGATTCGGGAAGAGCTTGGATTTTGTCCCGAATGTCCATTGCCTATGGCGCCATTGTCGCGGCTATAAGCGAAACGTAAAATGGCTTTTACCTTTTTTTCACGCAGACCATCAAACAAGAGTTGTATATTATTCAATCCGTTTTGAGAAATGGCGGGCGAATCCCAAAAAGCAGTCAGATAAATGTATAACTGTGTAATGGTTATCGAATCGCCTGTGGATTGAAAATCGGCATTGCGGGTATCCATAAATCCTGCGGGATAGACCTCTGTGCCAACTTGCCCCTGCCCTGCCCCTCTGCCATAAGGATTGACAATATAGTCGGGCGTATCGGTCACCTGATAGATGGACTCCAGATGGAAGCCGCGATCAGGATTCCACAAAGGCGTTTTATCAACAATTGCCTGCTGTTCTACCGATGACAAAAAAAGATCTTGCGCATTGAGCGCACACAAAAATAGTGTTGCAAATCCAGCAAAAAAGATAAACCGTTTAACCATGTTATAGAGATATTTTATTTATTTTATTACTACTTTGGTAGTTGCCGCATTTACGGTTACCAAATAAATACCAAGCGGCAAAACGCTTGTGCGATTGAACTGTAGGCCCTGTAAATTGCGAACGGTATAATCAACTGCGCCATCCACTACAATTTGGTGATTGCGGGAGTAAATCCGGACGGCATCCGGAGCTGCCAACGCAAGGGAAGAATAGGCATCATCCGCTTTTTTAAATGCCCAAGCAAAAGCGGTGTTTTTCGATTGCTCTTCCAAAAACAAATCGGGGTCGGTTTGCGTAGAGGCGGCGGCATTCAAGTAGCGCGTAACGCCATCGGTTTCTTGTCCGCAAATCTCAAATTGGCCTGTGCCGATGTAATGGGTTGTCCACCCGTTGCTTGCGTTCAAATCGGTCGTAGATTGCACATAATGAAAAGCATTATCGACTACGGAGTAGGTATGAATGATATTTCCCGTGGCCTTATTCACAAATTGCAAACGGGTATCTCCTACTACGGAACTTTTCTTGACTACTTTCCATTGCTGGGCAGCGTTCGAGGCATCCAAATCGACGAGTGCAAAATTTACATTGGGGTTGTTTGCGCTTTCCACTTCGGTAATGTATTTATTTTCATACCCACTTTTCGCACTGGAAATGACATACCAAACCGGTTTTGCATCGGTACTGATTTCTATCGTAAAATCCACATACACAACAAAATGGAAAAGCGAATTGGCCGTTGAAGTGTAACTTGTACTTTCGAACATGATCACGTAATTACGGTTATCCCAATTATTTGCCTGATGAGCATATACATTGGCCGTTGCGCCCCCCGAAGGCGATTTGGTCGCTTGAATATTGTAATACGAACTGTTTTTCGGCAACTTCCACTCCGTAGAAGGAGTATCGCTCAATAGCCCGACGCTGATACTTTTAGAAGAATCGTATCGTATATCCAATTTTTTATTGGTCGATTTATTGATAATGGCGTAATTGCCGCTTGCAGTCTTTTCAAAACGCCACAATTGTTTATCAATTTCGGTCTGATTCGAAGCCATTACCATGCTTTGTCCCAATACTTGCGTACCGCTGGCGGTAAAAACCCGATCTTGCCGCTCGCTCTCGCCCTGCACTTGTATATAATACCAAATCGGATTAGAGGCTGTACTAACTTCCGGAAGTAGTGATTGCGCTTTGGCTGGTATGGTAATAATAAGCAATAAAACACAAAAGATTTTTTGAGGAATGTGTTGCATGGTATCATCATTAAAAATCGAAGCAAAGGTAATCTACCCGGTTTATATAGCAAAAATAAAAAGGATATTTAATAACAGGTTTTTATTTATTCATAAACAAAATTACAACAACAATGACCGGATTTACTTAAACGCAAGTCATTCCGTTGGCATAATCGCTTCTCCCCACGCTGTTTGTGCCAATTGATAGGGTGATACCTCTACTTTTCCGGTAATCCATTCGGGGATATTATACGATTCCATTAAATAATCGTAATAATCGGGTGTTTTTTGGGGCAACAAAAAGGGTTTATGGAATTTGCCGTCCGTGTCGAAATAAGCGATGAATGGGCGTGTGTATGCACCATCTAAACGGCGACTGCTGAAAACCAACCATCTTCCGTTGGACGACCATGAATGATAACTATCTGTTTCGTTACTGTTTATCTCAGCCATATTCTCTGATTCGCCGGTGACTGTATTTAAAAGGTATAAATCGTTTTCGCGATGCCAAATGGGGAAGGTACCGTAATCGAATTGACAGAAAACCAGGTACTTGCCATCAACCGATACCCGCGGCATTGAAACGCTTTTTCCGGTTTTCCATGCGGAAACCAAGGTGTCGGCTTCGGTGGCAAAGGTTTCGGTGGCTGGGTCGAAAGCTACGCGCACTAAACTGTATTTCAGTTCTTTATAGCTGTTCGGCATCGGCAATGCAGGCGATGTGCAGAAATACAAATACCGGCCATCGGGCGACCATTCGGGAAATGTTTCGTAGCTGTTCTCCGAACGCAAAATACCGGCGGAGAAAATACGGTTCTTTTCCGTATCGTACATCACAATGTCGGAGCTTGTATCGTACACTTCTATTTTATTGGTATGTGTCGCCAAGAAACCCTGCGTGGTACTGTTCGTGGAAAAAGCCACGTAGCGCCCGTCCGGATGCCAACGCGGATAAACGCCCGCCTTGACCATCCACGGCAGTTGGAGATTTACTTTTTTGACTTCGCTGTGCTGGGCAAACAGGGTGCCGCCGTGTTTGCCGCGCAGATGGAACAACATTTTATCGGGATTCTTTTGGTGAAATGTATGGCAATTCATACAATTTTCACCGGTAAGAGTATTGAGCATGATGGGCGTTTCATCGAAATTCTCCACGCAACGTTGGTAAATACCCATCTTGTTCCATGAAGCGTAACCGGGTTCTATAAGGCGGTAAGCTAAATATGCATCGACCGGCTCGGCGGCAATGTAGAATACTCTGTTTTGGTATTTCTTCCATGTCCCATTTTCTTTGGCGAAGACTTGGATTTGCAAATCCTTGCCTTTATGGGCAGACAACAATTTCCTCCACTTTTTCAAAGGGATAGACACATCGCGTTGAGTAGTTAACTCAAACGAATCGATTTCCGAAACAAAGCGCACGCAAAACTTATCGCCGGCGGCTTGTATCCGAAAATTCAACGGTGCAATATTATAAGGTATAACCGTCCCTTGATAGTCGGGATAAATAGCGGCATATTCCGACACTTCCGTGTAATCTACCGGACGAGTGCATGCCATCAGATACAAAAGAAAAATTACTATACAATAAGGTATCAACCGTTTCATTTCTTGTTTGTTTTAATAAATCGACATTTTATATATTTCCTCGATATTCATCGGCTTGGCATTCAAATAATAATAGAAATAGGTGTTATCAAATTTTTTCTGCAACAGATTGCGGCCGGCAGGCGTTTGGGCAGATTCCATGATCTGGTTGTAAGCCGTAAACCGTTCAACCGTTTCTTTCGTCACAGAATATTTATTCAGAGTGGACGCATCTTTGGCAGCCACCGCATAAATCACCAGCGCCTCTTCGATGGAACGAGGCGGATGCTGATAACCGATAGCGGGATAATAGTTCTCCATGACTTCATAAAAAGAAAGTAAATCGAGGTGCAACAAATAGAAATCGGCCCAATATTCAAATGCCTTTCTGTCGTGCGGATTGATATCTAAAATATGTTTCAGGTTGACGACCGGGTCGCCATGCTCCACATGAAAATCATCTATAGAGATGGGCGTTGGCATCCCTTCGGGCACAAAAGACGAATCGGCCAAACATTGTTCAAACAGCTTGCGTTGCTGTTTTGCCCATGATTTATAGACAGGGGCATGTTCGAACAGACGGATATACCGTTCGAATCCTTCGCGATCACGCAGCAGCATGGTGGTCTGAACCAACCGCCGCAACGCTTTGGATCCGTGCTCAACGGGACTGGTTACAAATGATTCAAAGGCGCAATGAAATGCTTCCTGTATCATCCCCATGCGGTAAAACCATTCGCCGATATATAAAGTGGTGGTATAATGCGTTTTCCAGGTAATGAATAAACCGTAAGTGCCGGTTTGACAGTAATTGAAGAGGACATCAGCCAACCGCCCTTTTTCGGACAGCGCAATATTGGTAAAATAGCTGACAGGCACGGCATTGCGTCCCACGTGGGTTTTGCCGATTTCGATTACTTGGTCCCAATTGCCGCGTTCCACTTCGTAGGACATCCGCATAATCAATTCCGACTCAGGATCTTGTATCTTTTTCATTCCCCACAATGCAGGCAGGAAAATCAACAGAACATAGACGGCAATCCAAAGGCCGGGCTTTTTCAAATTAACCACCGGTTGGAACTGTGCCAATACCCGCCACAGGATATACAAAATTGGAATACTCAGCCATCCGAGCAGGAAGATTGTGTTTTTTAGGGTAAATTCGCTGAACGGCGTAAGTGCAAAATAAGCCGTATCCAAAGGCGTTACATAGATAGATTGGTAAGCAATCCAAGGCACAACCGCCGACAAAAGCAATACAGCTATAAGATAGATCCACGAGCGTTTTTCGCGAAACATCTCATCCGTTACGAGCAGAATGGTAAAGAGCCAGGCATTCCCGCCGGTGATAAAATATGCCGCTACATAGAGGATTATTCCCGCCGGATAGCGAACGCTGTTTTTACGCAAAAGTAAATATATTTCAAAGAATCCCAAGGCAATGAGTATGCCTACAGGATGCCACAACCGGTAATTCATATTATCCATTACGGAAAGCAAGAGGCAAACAGGAATCAGATAAGGCAGAAAGAAAAAACGGTTGACGGCACCGTTGCGCCGAGCAATAGCCATAAAAACGGCATAGATTGCACTGATGACCGCTGCAAAAATCATTGCCCCCAACAGTGGATAGTGATAAAATTGTGTTAAAAAGGAGCCGGTATAGCGGGCAAGTCCACCCGGTTGAATGAGATAAGTGTGGAGATAGGCAGCATCTGTCCGGAACAACATTCCTTCCTCTAAAAAGTTCAAGATAAAGTAGCGATTGTAGAAGTACAACCATCCGGCAGCAAGGGTGGCAAACAGGAATAATACAATGATTGCGGCCATCCG
>JAITXK010000145.1 GCA_031284765.1 Candidatus Symbiothrix sp. | reverse complement strand
GACCGCCTGATGGATGGCGGCTTTGTGGATTCGTTCCGCCAATTCAACCAAGAACCGAATCAATACAGTTGGTGGAGTTTCCGATCCGGGGCGCGTGCCAAGAACTTAGGTTGGCGCATTGATTACCATGTCGTCACCGATGCTTTGAAAGACCGGTTGCTGAGTGCTGCCATTCGTCCCGAAGTGGTTTTGTCCGACCATTGTCCGGTGGTGGTGGAGTTAAGCTAACCGTCGGAATTTCCGACAGTATGATTTAAAATAAAAATATACCGTCGGAAATTCCGACGATGCAATTTAAAATAAAAACATATCGTCGGAAATTCCGGCAATGCAATTTAAAATAAAAACATATCGTCGGGATTTCCGACGATGCGATTTAAAATGAAAACATACTGTCGGAAATTCCGACAGTGCAATTTAAAATAAAATCATATTGCCGGAAATTCCGGCGGTGTAATTCAAAAAAAAAGCATACCTTTGTCAACGGTTGCAAGCAAAAAATAAAAAGCAATCAAGAAGAAAATATGGCAACTTTGATTCAAATGCTCGATTTAACCCGTTTCCACCATGAAGAATCGTTAGGATTTCATGGAATGGTTTATTTCCGTCTGAAAACGTTGGTTGATCCGGTGATTATTCCTTCTATCAACCGGTATAAGATGTCGATAGATGATTTCGATGCTGCTGTCCGACAATGTCGTGCGAGTCTGCTAACCAAGGATATTAAAGACATTGATTATCAATTGGGCAATCTGTATCGCGGATTCCGGCAGACTGTTAAACGCATGCTTCGCAATTTGGACGAAAACAAGTCCACCGCGGCGCACAGGGTCGATTTTGTGCTAAAAAAATATGAAATCAACGGCAATCCTGCCGCTCTCGCGCTGGTTGAACAGATGGAAGTATTTAGCAATTTGCTTGACGAGCTGAAGGCGCCCGCCGTTATGGAGGCCATCCATGTCCTCTGTGCCAAGGCTTGGGTGGACGACCTTGACCGGTATAACAAGGAGTTGTTCGAGCTTTACAACCGGCGTATCAAGGAAACCGCCAACTACATTGTAGGCAGGAGCAAGCATTGCCGCAAAGCCACCGAGGCCAATTATCGCACTTGCACCAATTATATCAATGCCTCCATCAACACCACAAATACCGGCCAATACGAAATGGTGGTGGAAGAAATTAACCGCCTGATCAACCAAATGAAAACGATATTCGCCGCTCGGAAAACTACCGGCGAAATGCGCCTTAAACGCCGGACTGGGGAGGGTTTTCATCATCAGCAGGGCAACTAACTCAAATAAATCATGAAATACTTTTTTATCATCACCGCAGTCATTATTGCCATTGCGTCGGTATTAGTCACCAACACCTTGGTCAATGAATTGAAAGAAGAAGAACGCAAGAAAATCGAGATTTGGGCAGAATCGGTCGCCCTTATTTCCGCGCAAACCTCTATGGAAGCAGTCAATTCCGATGCGTTTAACAATTACGACAAACTGCTGGTCGAAAAAATCATCGAAGGCAATATGACCATTCCGATTATTCTAACCGATGAGGACGGTAATGTCATCGAAAAGCGGAACATCCAATCTCCGCAAGAAGACGAGCCGGTGTTTATTGCCGCAAAAATCAAACTGTTTAAGAAGAAACATGCGCCCATCGCCATCAACATCCCGCTTGGCGAAGGAGAAACCCTTGTACAATACATTTATTATGATGATTCTACCGTTTTAAAGCAACTGCAATTGTTCCCGTTTATTCAATTGACGGTGGTGTTTATCTTCATCATCATCTCGTTTTTGGCCTTGAACAGCACCCAAAAAGCCGAGCAAAACAAAGTATGGGTGGGACTTTCCAAAGAAACCGCGCATCAATTGGGCACCCCCATTTCTTCCCTCATGGCATGGGTGGAATATCTGAAAACCAAGAATACCGACCTCCAACTGCTGACCGAAATGGATAAAGACGTCCAACGCCTGAAAACCATCGCCGAACGTTTTTCTAAAATCGGCTCGAATGCCGACCCCGAACCGCTCAATTTACAAATCGCCATCCATCATGCGGTGGAATATATGGAGAAACGCATTTCGTCCAAAGTCTCTATTTCGACGGATGTTCCCCAAGAACCGCTTATCATTCTCATGAATGAATCGCTTTTTAGCTGGACGATTGAAAACCTTATCAAAAACGCCGTCGATGCGATGGACGGACAAGGAGAAATACACATCAACATTGCCCGGAAAGGCAAAAAAATCATTCTCGATGTTGCCGATACAGGCAAAGGCATCCCGAAATCGAAATTCAAAACCGTTTTTCATCCCGGCTACACCACCAAACAACGGGGCTGGGGATTGGGTTTGTCATTAGTGAAACGGATTATTGAGTCGTATCAAAAAGGCAAAATAACTGTTTATAAGTCGGAATTGGGGAAAGGGACTACTTTCCGGGTTGAATTGAATGTTTGAATCTCCACGTCATTGCCCCACCCGCATACTCAACTGTATCCGCTTCCGCTCCAAATCAATACTCATCACTTTCACTTCCACATGCTGATGGATGGAAACAATCGCCGTCGGGTCGGAAACGAACTTGTCGGCCATGTTGGAGATATGTACCAGCCCTTTTTCCTTGATGCCAATATCGACAAAGCACCCAAAATTGGTAATGTTGCTGACGATGCCGGGTACAATCTGCCCCTCGCGCAAATCGTTGATGGTGCGGATATTCGGGTCAAATTCAAAGACTTTGATGCCTTGGCGCGGGTCACGTCCCGGCTTGTCCAGTTCGGACAGGATGTCGATAAGCGTCGGCATGCCGGTTTTGCCGTTGACATATTGCTCTAATTTGATTTGGCTTTTCAGCGCGGATTGTTTGATAAGTTCATCCACACTGCAATTCAAATCTTTGGCCATCTCTTCAACAATGTAGTAACTTTCCGGATGTACCGCCGAGTTATCCAAGGGATGCTTTGCATCGGGAATACGCAAAAATCCTGCCGCCTGCTCAAAGGCCTTGTCACCCAACCGGGGAACTTTCATCAACTCTTTGCGCGACTTGAATGCACCGTTTTGGGCGCGGTATTCCACAATGTTTTTGGCCAATGATGGCCCCAAACCCGAAACATAAGTCAGCAAGTGCATGCTCGCCGTATTCAGATTCACGCCGACCAAGTTCACGCAATTCTCCACCGTTTGGTCTAATGCACTTTTCAATTCCGTTTGATTGACATCGTGCTGATATTGGCCTACGCCAATGGATTTCGGTTCAATTTTGACCAATTCGGCCAAAGGGTCCATCAACCGGCGACCGATGCTGATGGCCCCGCGCACGGTTACATCATAGTCGGGAAATTCATCACGCGCGGTTTTGGAAGCGGAATACACCGAAGCGCCGTCCTCGCTGACGGCAAAAACCTGTATCGAACGGTCGTAGCGCAGATTGGTAATGAATTGTTCCGTTTCGCGCCCCGCCGTTCCGTTGCCGATGGCGATGGCTTCGATAGCATAAGCGCCCACCAAGGACAGGATTTTCATCGAAGCTTTCGTCAATTCGTGTTGAGGCGGGTGCGGATAAATGGTTTCATTGTGCAGCAGATTGCCTTGTGCATCCAAACAAACGACTTTGCAACCGGTGCGGAAGCCCGGGTCGATGCCCATGACCCGTTTTTGCCCCAAAGGCGGGGACAAGAGCAATTGCCGCAAGTTTTCCGCAAATACTTTGATGGCTTGTTTGTCGGCTTTCTCTTTCGACAAGGCGGCAAACTCGGTTTCGATGCTCGGTTTCAACAGGCGTTTGTAGCTGTCTTTGACGGCAATCTCGACTTGATCCGATGATTCGTTGCTCGACTTGACAAACCGTTTATCCAAATTTTCGATGCAATGTTCATCGTCGGGTGCAATATTGACGCGCAAAAAGCCCTCCGATTCTCCTCTGCGCATGGCCAACAGTCTGTGGGAAGAACATTTGGAAAGCGGTTCACTGAAATCAAAATAATCGCGGTATTTTGCCGCTTCCGCCTCTTTCCCTTTGACTATTTTGGAAGAAATGACCGCTTCACGGTTAAAAATATTCCGGATGGCGTTGCGTGCCGATTCGTTTTCGTTGACCCATTCCGCGATAATGTCGCGTGCGCCTTGCAAAGCCTCGTCCACATCTTGCACTTCATCGGTCAGAAATTGTTCCGCACGGCGGGCAATATCGCGTTCGTTTTGCGCCATAATGATTTTCGCCAGCGGTTCCAAGCCTTTTTTACGGGCAATTTCGGCTTTCGTTTGCCGTTTGGGTTTGTATGGCAGGTAAATATCTTCCAACTCGGTGCTATCCCACGAATTGCCGATACGGGCGGCCAGTTCGTCCGTAAGTTTGCCCTGTTCTTCGATGGAATGGAGGATGGTTTCTTTGCGTTTACTCAAATCCTGCAACTTTTCGTAGAGCTGTTTGATGTCGCCGATTTGCATTTCGTCCAATCCGCCGGTAGCCTCTTTGCGGTAGCGGCTGATGAAAGGAATCGTTGCGCCTTCATCCAATAAATCAATGGTTTTTGCGATTTGCCGCTCGGGCAGGGTGAGGGATTGGGAGATAAGTTTAGAGTAAATTTGCATAAAAATGGATTGTAATATTTTATGCAAAGGTAGTGATTTTATTTTTTTTCAATCCACTGAAAAACAAAATTTTGTACACAAGAGTAGCCACCATGGGTAACGATATAAAAACGAGCGGACTGCTATACTATGCTGCGTTTTACCATTGTTTCAAATAACTCCGAGACAAAGATACTACTTTTTATGAAAAACCAAAAATTATCAATATCTTTGCACTTATTATCAATAAAAAAGCAATAATGAAACAGA
>JAITXK010000012.1 GCA_031284765.1 Candidatus Symbiothrix sp. | reverse complement strand
TTGAGACGGTTTTGTACGATTCCATTAAATTACAGTACACTGCCGGCAGCGAATTGGCAATGAATATAAAAGTCTTATACGGCGAAACACCGGTTTGGAGAACAAGCGGAGATTCGGTGTATTTCACAAATAACTCATTAAAATTCTATTCTTATACTCCTGAGGGAACGGACTCGATAACGTACACCGTTAAAATCAATATTCATCAAATTGACCCCGATTCGGTGCAATATACTCTGGTTGCAACAATTGATACTATACCAACAAACGAGCATAAAATCTTTAATATTGCAGGCAAGTATTACTTGTTTACAAAAACGAAAATTCCTCCATCAGCAGGAATTAGCGACAGAAGTGTATTAAATGTATCAAACGACTTGAAAACGTGGACTTTTGAATCATCAGCGAATGTACCCAATTATATTGATATTCAAGCCGGCAACAACATCTTGGTGGCAATCACATCCGGCTATACAATTTCAGACAACAATAAATTGTATGTTTCGGAAGAAAACAATCCGGCAGTTTGGAAAGATATTACGTCCCTCAGCCACCCTGTTATTTCTGTGTTAGGCGATATTAATCAAGGTTGGGCATTAATTATCAGGGAAGAAAATGATTCCGTATTTGCTTTCACAAAAGATTTCAAAGACTTTGAAATCGGCTCTAAAATTCCTCAAGGATTTCCGATTAACAGATTTTCTTCCGCACACGCTAACTCCTTGTTTTCAGACCAATTAACGCTTGTCGAAAACTTACAATCCGTGTGGGCTACTCAAGACGGAATGTATTGGGTAAACTTATCCAATACTAAAGAACAATTACCTGTGATAGAAGGAGGTACACTATTTTCATACAATAACGAATTGTGGTTCATTGGTGGTAGAGTTACCAAAGATTCCGACAATTACAATTATTCGGCAGAAGAATACAACAAACATGTATTCTATTCCCCGAACGGCGGTGTCGTTTGGAAAGCAAAAACCGCCAAAACGCAAGCGCCCGAAGCTTTTACCTTACGTGAAAAGGCTTCTGTCCTGACAGATAAAGACGGAAAATATTTTTATATCATCGGCGGCCAAAACAACAGAGGGGTCGTGCCGGATATATGGCAAGGAACATTGAATTCCAAGTTGTTTGCGTACTGAATATAATTTTGAAGCAATTTTATCGTTATTACAGGTATGAAATTGGCTTCTAAACACATATTGTTGATTGGTATAATGATATACAACTGTGCCGTAGCGATGGCGCAGGAATACAGATACGAGTTGGGAGGAATGGCCGGCACATCCCTGTACTTGGGCGATGCAAACGAAACCGCTTATTTCAAAGGAATGAATCCTGCGGGTGGAGTGGTTTTCCGAAACAATTTGAATTTTCGTTGGGCTACGCAAACCCATTTGTTGGCAGGCAAAATCAGCGGAGATACCAAAAATGGGAAAAATGTGTTTCCGAATAACTCTCAAATAGCTTTTGACCGTACATTTTTTGAATTGGGAGGACAAATGGAATTCAATTTTCTTCCGTACAGCGACAAATTTGCGTATCTGAATACAAGTAAAATTTCACCTTACCTCTTGGCAGGCTTGGGTTTAACCCTCGCCACGGGAAAAAATCAAACTTTTTTTGGAATTAATTTTCCTTTAGGCGTAGGCGTGAAATATAAATTGGCGAATAAATTGAACATTGGCGTGGAATATGCGGTTCACCGACTGATTAACGACGGTTTGGATGCTCCCGATTCCCGCGGAGTGAATTTGAATAATCCTTACGGAGTATCGCAGGGATTATTGAAAAATAAAGATTGGTATAATACTTTACTTTTTTCCATTACTTGGGAATTTGGCCTGAGAGATGGAAGATGTACAACACAATAAATGAAAGCAGAGCTTGATTTTACACGACTTCCGCAACATATTGCCATCATCATGGATGGGAATGGGCGATGGGCGCAAAAAAACGGCTTGGAACGTTATATGGGTCATCAGGAGGGAGCTGTGTCTGTTCGCAAAATAGTTGAAGCCGCAGGAGAAATTGGCATCAACTATTTAACATTATACGCTTTTTCCACCGAAAACTGGAATCGTCCGCAGGAAGAAGTCGATGCTTTGATGGCGTTGTTGATTACCACCATTCAGCGCGAAACGCCTGATTTGATGAAGAACAACGTCCGCCTGCAAGCCATCGGCGATTTGGAACGTCTGCCTCAAAAATCCAAAGACGAATTATCCGGTTGCATTCAGGAAACTTCGGTCAATACCGGTTTAACATTGATATTGGCCTTGAGCTATTCGTCCCGATGGGAAATAAGCAAAGCAACCCGCGAAATTGCCCAAGCCGTACAAGCCGGCCGTTTAGCCCTTGCAGACATCAACGAATCGGTCGTTGCCGAACACCTGACGACCCAACAATGGCCCGACCCCGATTTACTGATTCGCACAGGCGGCGAACACCGCATCAGTAATTATCTTTTGTGGCAATTAGCATACGCAGAATTGTACTTTACCCCTGTTTTTTGGCCTGACTTCAGGGAGAAAGACCTCTTGGAAGCCATCTTGGATTTTCAAAAAAGGGAAAGACGATTCGGTAAAACCGGCGAACAAGTCAAATCAGAAAAATGAACCCAATGAGAAAAGTATTCTTTATATTCCTTACACTCCTCCCAAGTATAACCGCAATGTCCCAGGAAGTTGTGGCAAGCACTGACGAAAAACCGGTCATTACCTACAACTCAAACCGCCCCGACAAATATACCATTGCCGATATTCAAGTAACAGGAGTTGAAAGTTACGGTTACGAAAATTATGTATTAATCGGCATTTCCGGCCTTTCGGTTGGCGATAAAGTAAGCGTTCCGGGTGACGAATTAACCAACTCATTGAAAGCTTTTTTGAAACACGGACTGTTTGCCTGGGGACAAATTTTGGCGACCAAACTGACTGCTGACAGCGTTTGGCTCGAAATCAAATTGCAACCCAATCCGATTATTTCCGCACTCCAGTTTACCGGAGTAAAGAAAAGTGAAAAAGAAGATTTGGAAGCGAAAATAGGGATGGCGAAAGGCTCGCAATTAACGCCTAATATCATCAACCGTGCAAAAAAACGAATAAAAGACTACTTTGACGAAAAGGGATTCAGCAATGCAGAAGTAAAAATCATGCAGAAAAACGACCCCGTCAATGAAGGGAAAATCATTTTAGACATTGCCGTCAATAAAAACCAGAAAACAAAGATTAAACACATTTATATCCTTGGGAACGAAAAACTTTCGGAATACGATTTGAAAGTGGCCATGAAAAAGACCAACGAAAAACCTTCGTTCAAAAAACGCCTTAAACTGAGTTTCAGGGAATTGTTCAGTACGAAAAAGTTCATACAGGAAGAATACCGGAAAGATTTGGACAATCTGATTCTCCGCTACAACGAAAAAGGCTATCGCGATGCCTATATTGCGGCCGACAGCATCGTTCCTGATGGCGACAAATACGTTGATATTTATATTACGGTAGATGAAGGAGATAAATATTACCTCCGCAACATCAACTGGGTGGGGAACACCAAATACAACACCGACGGTCTGAATTTCATGTTAAATATGAAACCGGGCGATGTGTATAATCAAAAAAAACTCAACGAACGATTGGTGTCGGAAGAAGATGCCGTTGCTTCTCTATATCATAATGAAGGCTATCTTTTTGCCTCTATCGACCCCGTAGAAGTATATATCGAAAACGATTCCGTGGATATCGAAATCCGTGTAACCGAAGGGATACAAGCCACCATCAACCGGATTGCCATCAACGGCAACGACCGTTTGTATGAAGACATTGTCCGTCGGGAATTAGTTACCAAGCCCGGACAATTATACAGTCAGGAAACCATCATGCGCTCGGTTCGGGAAATCGCGCAAATGGGACATTTCGACCCGGAAACCTTAGGTTCAGGATTGGATATTCAACCCGACCGTGAAACCGGTACGGTGGACATCACCTACAACTTAACCCCAAAAGCCAGCGACCAAATCGAATTCTCCGCCGGTTGGGGACAAACGGGGATTATCGGCCGCATGAGTTTGAAATTCAGTAATTTTTCACTGAACAATCTACTGAACCCCAGTACTTACAAAGGCATTCTTCCGCAAGGCGAAGGGCAGACATTAACCCTGAGCGGACAAACCAACGGAAGGTATTATCAATCCTACAGCATTTCATTTATGGACCCGTGGTTCGGAGGCAAACGCCCCAACAATTTTACTTTGGGTGCGTATTATATGTCGCAAACGGGGTATGACAGCCGTTCGTATTCCAATATGTACAGCAATCCTTACTATGGCTACAACAGCAGCAGCATGTATGGAAATTATCAACCGGCTTACGATGAAAATCAATACATGAAGATATTGGGATTATCGGCAG
This sequence comes from Candidatus Symbiothrix sp., assembly GCA_031284765.1. Taxonomy (GTDB): domain Bacteria; phylum Bacteroidota; class Bacteroidia; order Bacteroidales; family Azobacteroidaceae; genus Azobacteroides. The sequence continues at coordinate 5,331 of JAITXK010000012.1, read as the reverse complement.
GCTACGGAAAACGCTTGAAATGGCCGGATGATTACTTTACCATCATGGCCGATATCGCCTTTCAGCACTACTGGTTAAGCGATTGGAACTATTTTCCGGTTCATAACGGAGATGCCAACAGTTTAACTTTGGGCTTAACGCTGAGCCGCAGTTCAATAGATAATCCGCTTTATACACGTAAAGGCTCTACATTCTCGCTTTCGGTGAATGCTACTCCACCCTATTCTTTATGGGACGGTAAAGATTATGCCCATTTAGCCCCGACCGACCCGGATATGTATCGCTGGATAGAATATCACAAATGGAAATTCAAAAGTAAAATATTCATACCATTAGCCAATATGGAAAGAGTCAAACGGACACCCGTCCTGATGAATCGCATCGAATATGGTTTTGTAGGAAGCTACAATTCAAAAAAATACAATCCGTTTGAAACATTTTATATGGGGGGCGATGGAATGACCGGATATTCCACCATGTATGCCAATGAAACCATCGGATTGCGCGGTTACGAAGCAGGTTCATTAACACCGAACTACGATGGATACGCCTACTCTCGTTTGGCCATGGAATTTCGTTATCCGTTTATGCTTGAACAAACCTCTACTATTTATGGTTTAGTATTTATGGAAGCAGGAAACGCATGGTCGGATGTTCGCGGCTTCAATCCATTCGATTTGAAACGTTCGGCAGGAGCAGGTGTGCGCATCTTCCTTTCGATGATTGGTTTGATGGGTATTGACTGGGCATACGGTTTTGACAGCCCTACGCCGGGTGCACCGGTTTCAGGTTCACACTTCCACTTTATACTTGGACAAGAGTTTTAATTTGATTAAATAGACACATGAAAAAAACAGTTGTTTTCGGTCTTTTATTGACCATCGGATTGGTTACGGCGCTGAATGTGCACGCACAGAAATTTGCATTGATTGACATGGAATATATATTAAAAAATATTCCGGCCTATGAAATGGCGAACGAGCAGTTGAATACGATTTCAAAAAAATGGCAAACCGAAGTCGAAGCGCTTCAACAGGAAGCTCAAAACATGTATAAAACGTATCAGGCCGACCTTGTTTTCCTGTCTCCCGAAATGAAAACCAAACGGGAAGCGGAAATTGTCGCCAAAGAACAAGCCGCCCAAGATTTGAAACGCAAATATTTCGGAACGGACGGCGAATTATTCAAAAAACGCGAAAGTCTGATTAAACCCATACAAGACGAGATTTATACCGCAGTAAAAGAAATTGCTACCGCCCGCGGATATGCCGCCATCGTTGATAGAGCTTCGGCCATGAGCATTATTTATGCTTCGCCGCAAATCGACATCAGCAACGAAGTATTGTCTAAACTCGGATATTCAAAATAATTGTTGTATATTTGCAGCCCGAAAAGAGGACGTTGTAACGGAGATAAACAACCCTCAAACAATAAATTAATAATAAAACATAAAAAACAATGATGAAGAAAATCGTATTATTTGCTCTGTTTTTACTTCCGGCAGGAGCATTCGCGCAAGAAAAAATTGCTTATTTCAATTCGGCAGAAATCATTTCAACAATGCCTGAATACATTCAAATGCAAGATTCGCTTCAAAAGACAATCACTGCCATCAAAGCGGAAATTGCTACCATGGAAGACGAATACAGTAAAAAATATGAAGCGTTCATGAAAGAAGGCGAAACCTTGATTGAAAGCATCAAAATAAGGAGAATGCAAGAATTGCGTGATTTGGAACAACGTGCGGCCACTTACAACGAATCCTCTCAACAACAGTTGCAAGAATTATCCCGCGCATTGCAAGCGCCAATCTATCAAAAAATCAACGATGCGATTAAAGCGGTAGGTGCGGAAAATAATTTCACGTATATCTTAGACGGCACAACTCTTAGTTATGTTGGCCCGAATGCAACGGATGCAACCCCATTGGTGAAAACTAAATTAGGACTAAAATAAGCCCCATAGGCATTTTTGATTCCGGCTACGGAGGACTTACTATTCTGGAAAAAATCCGTCAGCAGTTGCCTCAATATGATTATGTATATTTAGGAGATAATGCGCGTGCCCCCTACGGCACGCGTTCTTTTGAAATCGTATATGAGTTTACGCTCCAAGCCGTCAAGAAACTTTTTGAAGAAGGTTGCCGATTGGTCATTTTAGCTTGTAATACGGCTTCAGCCAAGGCTTTGCGAACCATTCAACAAAAAGACTTGCCGCGCATTGACCCCGGCAGAAGAGTATTGGGTGTTATCCGTCCCACGGTTGAAAATGTGGACAAACTCACTCTAACAAGGCACATCGGTGTTTTGGGGACACCGGGAACCATTCTCTCCAATTCTTACACATTAGAAATACAAAAATTATTCCCCGATATTACCGTTACCGGCGAAGCCTGTCCGATGTGGGTGCCCTTGGTCGAAAACGACGAGTTCGACCGTGCAGGAGCCGATTATTTTGTCCGCCAACACATTGAGGCAATTTTAAGCAGGGATTCACAGATTGATACAATCATCTTGGGCTGTACGCATTATCCTTTACTGGAAAAGAAAATTGTTCCATATCTTCCGAAACATGTCCGGATTCTTTCGCAGGGAAACTATGTGGCGAATAGTTTGTCCGATTATCTGCATCGTCATCCGGAAATGGATTGTTCTCAAAACGGCACTATCCGCTTTCTGACGACCGAAGCCCATGATAAATTTGCCGCTATGGCCGGCATTTTTCTGAAAGAAGATATCAAAGCCGAACGGATATTTTTGGGCAACGAATGAATCTCGCCACCCGACAATTTATCGAAACCCATCGCTATGATGATGTGCAGAAATTAGCCTTGCAATACTCCACTCGTACCAATTCGGAAATAGACATTCCAAATGCATTGAGGCAAATCTCCGGACGTCAACACATAGAACACAAAATTCCGGCATGGTACTCAAACGATGACATACTGTATCCGCAACGTTTATCGCTCGAACAATGCTCATCCGAAACTACAGCTCGCTACAAAGCCTCCATCCTTTCAGGCAGTTCATTTGTCGATTTAACCGGCGGATTCGGAGTGGATACGACATTTATTGCACCGCATTTTTCACAAGTCGAATATGTGGAAAAGCAAAACGAATTGGCTGAAATGGCCCGGCATAATTTTTCCGCATTGGGTTTAAAACATATTCAAACCCATTCCACCGACAGCATTTCTTTCTTGCAAAACATGCATTCGTGCGATTGCATTTATTTAGACCCCGCCCGCCGCTCTCATTCCGGAGAAAAAGTGCTGCTAATAGAAGATTGCGAGCCTAATGTACTGGAAATACAGGATGTATTGTTGCAAAAAGCCGAACGGATCTTGATCAAATTGTCGCCCATGCTGGATATTCAGGCCGCTTTGAAACAATTGAAAAACGTATCTGAAATTCATGTGGTCAGTGTAGGCAACGAATGTAAGGAATTATTATTCCTGATGGAGAAAGCAGTGCGGCCTCATCCGAAAATCAGTTGCGTGAATTTTCAAAAACAAGCAATTCAATGCGATACTTTTGATTTTTCTGAAGAAAAGAAGCTTTCCATAGATTACCACGCCTCCATCCAAACCTACCTCTACGAACCGAATGCATCGCTCCTGAAAGCCGGATTCTATAAAAGCATCGCTTTGCGCTACGCCGTAGATAAGTTACATGCCGACAGTCATTTATATACATCCAACCGGCTCATTGCAGATTTTCCCGGACGGATTTTTCAGGTAGAAAGTATCGCTTTATTCCATAAAAAAGAGTTGAAATCGTTCTTGCAAAGCATTACGCAAGCCAATATCAGCGTTCGCAATTTCCCCTTATCCGTTGCGGAATTACGCAAGCAATTGAAACTGAAAGAAGGCGGAGATGTATATTTGTTTGCCACTACTTCGGCGGACGGGAAGCGAGTCATTATCCACACAAAAAAACAACCGGCTGTGGAAATCTCAAACACGACCGGTTGCTAACATTATATTTCCAATGATTTAAAACGGTAAATCATCATTTTCTGCTTTTTCTATCGGAGGAGTAGCCGGTGCGGCTTGGGTTTCCGATGCAGGAGCAGCAGCATTCTGCTTAGTAGTCGCCTGACCCACAGATGATTCGGGGAAAGGCGATTGATTGCCTTGCCCTCCGTCGGGTTTACGGTCTAACAGTTCCAGGTTCTCGCCCCAGACTTCCGTCACATAGCGCTTGACGCCTTGTTGGTCATCGTAAGAACGGGTACGGATTTTTCCTTCGATAAAAATTTTAGAACCTTTGCGTACGTACTTTTCGGCAATTTCTGCCAATCCACGCCACAAAACGATATTGTGCCACTCCGTGCGCTCGGGAACTTGTGCTCCGCTCGCGGTAGTATAAGCGCGATCGGTGGTGGCTAACGAAAAATTGGCGACAGCACCGCCATTTTCATAATACTTTACATCGGGGTCTTTACCCACATTTCCAATTAAAATAATTTTGTTTACTGACATAATAACTTGTTTTTTGAGTTAAGATTACTAACACTATTCATATATTAAGATTTCGGTTCAAAAGTAAGAAGAAAAGATTGAATTTGCAAATAATGACTAAATATTATTTATGGCTGGCTATTCCGTTCCCAAAAAACACCTTGAGAATAACCTTGAATTGAGTTGTTCGTTTCCGCCAAATGCAAGCGTTTTTCCGCCCAGCAGGCATATTCAGTATTCAATTCCACCCCGCAGTAATTGCGATTGAGTTTCTTTGCCGCGATAGAGCTTGTTCCTGAGCCTAAGAATGGGTCAAAAACAATCCCGTTTTCGGGACAACTGGCCAAAATCAGTTTGGCAATCAGTTTTTCGGGCTTTTGAGTGGGATGGTCGGTGTTTTCGGGCATTGACCAGTAAGGAATCGTAATATCGTCCCAGAAATTGGAGGGGTAGGTCATGCGGAATTTGCCGTTTGGTGTTTCCTCCCAGTCTTTCGGTTTGCCGTCTTGTTTATAGGGAGCTATTACTTTCCGGCGGATTTTCACGGCTTCGACATCGAAATAATATTCTTTCGGATTTTTCACGCCGAACCAAATATCTTCCATGCTATTCTTCCAATTGTGTTGAGCGCCTCTCCCTTTTTCGCGCTGCCACGTAATGCGATTGATGACGGTCAGGTATTTCGTCATAATGGTGTAGAGTGCCGATGTGCATTTCCAATCGCCGCAAAGGTAGAGCGAACCTGACGGTTTCAACAAATCCACTATCTTCGGAAACCACGAATCCAGATACTCCAGATATTCCGCATTGGACATTTGTTTGAATTTCATACCCGCAAAATCTTTGTGCAAATTATAGGGCGGGTC
>JAITXK010000177.1 GCA_031284765.1 Candidatus Symbiothrix sp. | reverse complement strand
GCCACCGACTGGTGCGGCGTTCGTTCGGGCAAAGATTTCAATAAATTCAAGGAGATGAATCTCACGCCGGGCAAAGCGGCCATTGTCCGTGCGCCAACGATTGAAGAATCGCCCTTGAGCATCGAGTGTCGTGTCAAAGAAATATTGCCCTTGGGTACGCACGATATGTTTATCTCCGAAGTCGTCAATATCCTGGCTGACGAGCAGTACATCCATCCGGTAACCGGCACGTTCGACATGGAACGCGCGAAAGTCTTAGCCTATTCTCACGGAAAATATTACGGATTGGGCGAATTTATCGGAAAATTCGGATGGAGCGTACAAAAATCTAAAACAAAGCATTGAATTTGGGAGGCACCGGCGTTTCAAAGCGCAACACCTCGTTCGTAACCGGATGGATAAACGCCAATACTTTGGCATGCAGAGCCACCCGCCCGATAGTCGAAACAGCCGCCCCGTATTTTATATCGCCAACAATTGGATGGCCGATACTCTCCGTATGCACGCGGATTTGGTTTTTTCGTCCCGTCTCCAGTTCAACTTCCAACAGGGCATACAACTCGTTTTTGCGGATGACCTTGTAATGGGTCACCGCCCATTTCCCCGAACCGTCGTTGTTGGTCGGCAAAGAAAATACTTTGAACATCTTGTTTTCATAGAGGTAAGAAGCGATGGTATCCGCTTCCTTGTTTGGAACCCCTTCGACGACTGCCACGTACACTCGCTCCGTTACCGTTTCGTTCCAATTGTCCCGCATTGCATGCTGGATTTCCGGGCTTTTGACAAACATCATCAGTCCGGAAGTCGCGCGGTCGATACGATGCACAATATACAAGCGGTTGCGTGGATTTTGTTTTTTCAGGTAATTCAACAGGATACCGAAAGCCGTCGTTTCCTCTTTTCCGGTGTTGGTGCCTACGGCTAACAAGCCGCCTTCTTTTTCTATCACGATTAGATAATCATCTTCATACACGATTTTCAGACCTGGGAGGCGGGGCGTGGATTCCGATTTCCCCGAATGAATGGAAACCGTATCACCTTCGAGAAGCATATATTCCAAACGGAAAACAGGCCGTTCGTTTACCCTGATTTGCTTGTGCGCAAGCATTGATTTAATGTCGCTCCGGCTTTTTCCCCGAAAATGAATATCGAAAAATATGGATAATGGCATTGGTTCTTTGACCAAAATACCGGTTTCTTTAGCGTACTTCATCCTGCTTTTTTATCATTCAACAGAGCGTTACCCAACCGTAAACATCCGCCGAATCGCCATACTGAATGGCACGTAATTGATGGTATAGCTTTTCGCAAACAACTCCGGGCTTGCCGTCTTTGGAAAAAACATACGATTGATTTTTATCCACATCATCCACCCGCTGAATGGGGCTGATAACGGCGGCCGTTCCGCACATGCCTGCTTCTTCCAAAGTAGAAAGTTCTTCCAAAGGAATTGGACGGCATTCCACTTTCAATCCCATGTCTTCGGCCAACTGCATTAAACATTTATTGGTAATGGATGGCAAAATCGAAGTTGATGCAGGGGTGATGTAGGTATTGTTTTTGATTCCGAAGAAATTGGCGGGGCCGCATTCGTCGATGTATTTCTTTTCCTTGGCATCTAAATACAACACGGCGGAGTAGCCTTTTGCGTGCGCAATTTCACCTGCGACCAAGCTGGCTGCATAATTTCCGCCGACTTTATAAATGCCGGTTCCCAATGGGGCGGCGCGGTCGTATTCGCGGAAAATACCGACGGGCGTAGTTTTGAATCCTTCCTTGAAATAAGGGCCAACCGGCGTAACGAACACCACAAACAGGTATTCTTTAGCCGGTTTGACGCCCACTTGCGCCGAAGTGCCAATCAACAAGGGGCGGATGTATAAAGAAGCGCCGCTTTCGGAGGGAGGTACAAAACGCTCGTTCCGTTTGACGGCTTCGGTCACGGCTTTTTCAAAGATTTCGACCGGCAATTCAGCCATCCCGATTCCGCGTGCCGAAGATTGCATCCGCAATGCGTTTTCGCGCATGCGGAAGATGCGGATTTTCCCGTCTTTCCCCTTGAAAGCCTTCAGGCCTTCGAAAGATTCTTGTCCGTAGTGCAGGCAGGTGGCTGCAATGTGCATCGGAATATATTCCGAATCTGAAATTTCCAACTCACTCCATTGTCCGTTTCGATAATACGACCGAACATTATAATCGGTTTTCATGTAACCGAAAGTCAAATCCGACCAATTGATGTTTTCCATATTTAATTGAATATTATTTTGTTTGAGAAGGACAAAGATACTGTTTTCACACGGAATTTTCAGGCTTGGGGTGAAAAATATTTGCCAAGCAACTGCCGCATTTCCTGTGTTCCGGGATAGCCGGTAAACATGTTTTGCAATTTACCCTTGGTATCATAGATACGATACGTTGGAATACCGTTTATGTCCAGTGTTTGCAACAGATACGTCCATTCTTCCTCCGTGAGGTAATAATGGTCGCCGGCAATGCTTTTCATGCGTGCTTCGAAATCGGCACGGGGGGAAGTGGAGCCGGTGATATAGACGAAAGCAACATGCTGCGCTTTCATCTCTTCTTTCAACGGGGCGATTTCGTGCATGGCCATAAGACAGGGAGTACACCAGGTGGCCCAAAAATCTACCAGAACCACCTGTCCTTGATAGTTGGAAACAATCGCGTCCAACAATTTCTCTTTAGCAACTTGTGGCGCTGCCTTGAGCGAAGCAACAGACAACTCTTGTACCGGAGCGCCATCTTCCGGCTTCAATTCAGCGGGCTTCTTAGAATGGGAACATGCCAGGCTGAAGACCGCATAACTGCAAATAAGTACGTTTTTACAAAAATGATTCATAATTTTATTGTTTTATTGTTTTGCAAAATTAGTAATAACTAATTGATTTAGCAATTAGAGGGCTAAGTATTACATGGAGCGGGGTGCGATACGCCGAGCAAAGGTATTGAACATGGATAACACGGAAAACACGGATTTGCACGATGCTCGGCGTAACGTCCACGTTACGTCGCCCCGGTTCGGACGAGGTTTCAAAAAAATCACTGAATATTTGCATAAATTGTAAATTGTCAATACATTTGCACCGTTTTAGAAATAAAAAATGACAATCCATTTAAAAGACACACCATTTTTGACAAACAGTTTCCTCCTTTCTGCGGTCGAAACGGTAAATGTATTTACCCAAACTCAATTTCCTTTCTCCCAAAATGAGTTTGGTTTCTCCCAAAATGAATTTGGGTTAAACCAAAATGAATTTGGGAGCTCCCAAAAAGAGTTTGGTTTCTCCCAAAATGAGTTTGGGTTAAACCAAAATGAATTTGGGAGCCCCCAAAATGAATTTGGGAACTCCCAAAAAGAAATAGAATTCTATCAAATTATTTATCAACTCATTAAAAAACAGTCCAGTGGAGTGATATTCAAAGCATTGTAATCTCTTAAAGACCATATACTTCATTTTTTTTTTCATAGCAGCGTCCGTAGCTGCAGGGCTGCCCTAGCGAGGGCAGCCTTTTTTGTATTGAATAAATTATTCCTTTGTTTCAATTTATTAACCTCGCTTTCCCAAGGTTCTTGCATAAAAAATTGTATTTTTGTCAAGTTTTGAATTTCTCACTAAACGCTGTGTCACATGAAAAAGACAACAAAAATAGTTCTGTGTTCCGTAATTGCTCTTTTTATTTTAGGAATGGCCTTTTACCCAATCGTTTCCAGGTATTTGAAACCGGATACGGTTTCGTCCGGAATCACGAGTGCACCGGCTTCCCGTGCCCTTCCCGCCGGAAATGGGAAGGGCGCTCCCTTGCAAGTAGCGGTCAAAATTATCCAACCTGAAAATCTGGTGGACGTGATTCAAACCATGGCCAACCTGATTCCCGATGAAGAAGTTGATTTAACCTTCGAATCTTCGGGCAAAATCACGGATATTTATTTCAAGGAAGGAACAGCCGTCAAAAAAGGCGCCTTGCTGGCGAAAATCAACGATAAACCTTTGCAGGCGGAATTGAGCAAATTGGAAGCACAAATTCCTTTGGCCGAAGACCGCGTTTTCCGTCAAAAATCGTTGTTGGAAAAAGATGCCGTGAGTAAGGAAGCCTACGAACAGGTCAGCACCGAACTGGAAAAATTACATGCCGACATCGAACTGGCCAAAGCCCGAATCGCCCAAACCGAGTTGCGTGCGCCTTTCGACGGCATCATCGGTCTGCGACAAGTAAGCGAAGGAAATTACGCTTCGCCAACCACCGTGGTGGCCAATTTGACCAAAATTATTCCATTGAAAATCGAGTTTTCGGTCAATGAGAAATATGCTAACCAGGTTCGTCAAGGAACGCATATTCTATTCAATGTTCCTCCCGATTTGAATAAATACTCCGCAGAAGTGTATGCCGTAGAATCGCGCATTGATTTGAAAACCAAATCGCTGAAAGCGCGGGCTACCTATCCCAACAGCAATGGCAAACTGACTCCCGGACGGACGGCTCACATCGAAATCAAATCCAATGAAATGGTGAATGCACTGACGATTCCCAACGAAGCCATTATTGCGGAAATGGGGCGCAAAATTGCCTTTTTGTATTCCGAAGGAAAAGCCAAACGCATCGAAATCAAGCAAGGGATTCGCAACGCTTCCGACATTCAGGTTTTGGAGGGATTGCATGCCGGTGATACCTTGATTATTACGGGCATGATGCAGTTGCGGGACGGAATGGCGGTGGTGATAGAGGGGAGGGAATGGAAATAATGAAAATAATGAAGAAAATGAAAGAAATGAAGAGAATGAAAATAATGGGGGGGGGGAGGGAATGATTTATGGCTAAAGAGAATATAATTTTGAAAAAAACGTATGAATTTGCATTATTCATAATTGTTATTTACAGGGATTTAACCGAAAATAGAAAAGAATATGTTTTGTCTAAACAGTTGCTTCGCAGTGCTACGTCGGTTGGTGCAAATTCAGAGGAAGCTTCGGCAGGAATAACGAAAAAAGACTTTATCAATAAATATCAAATCGCTTATAAAGAAGCAAAAGAGAGTCACTATTGGCTTAGATTACTAAGAGATAGCCACTTGTTAGATGAACATACGGCAACAGAAGCACTATTCAAATGCGATGAAATTATTCGTATTTTAAATGCTATTCTTCAATCCACCAAATTATCAATTTCCTAAATTTATCCATCATGAAACATCCTCCCCCCATTCCCTTCATTATTTTCATTTCTTTCATTATTTTCATTCTTACCCCATGAATATATCTGAATTAAGCATAAAAAGGCCGGTATTATCCACTGTAATGGTGTTGATAATTTTGATTTTCGGCTTCATCGGTTACTCCTATTTAGGCATCCGGGAATACCCCAGTGTGGATAATCCGATAATCACAGTCAACGTCGGCTACCCGGGAGCGAATGCCGACATTATCGAAAACCAGATTACCGAACCGTTGGAACAGAACATCAACGGCATTCCGGGAATCCGTTCGCTGTCAAGCGTCAGCAGTCAAGGCTCTTCGCGGATTACGGTCGAATTTGAATTGAATGTAGATATGGAAACCGCGGCCAACGATGTGCGCGATAAAGTTTCCCGTGCACAACGCTTTCTGCCCCGCGATTGCGACCCACCAACCGTTTCCAAAGCCGATGCCGATGACCAACCGATATTGCAGATTACGCTCCAAAGCGAAAAACGAAATCTATTGGAGTTGAGCGAAATAGCCGACTTAACCGTGAAAGAACAACTGCAAACCATTCAAAACGTCAGTTCGGTAGGCATTTGGGGCGAAAAGCGCTATTCCATGCGGCTGTGGCTCGACCCGGTCAAGATGGCAGCCTACAGCATTACACCCATGGACGTGAAAAACGCCATTGACCGCGAAAATGTGGAACTTCCCTCCGGCAGCATCGAAGGCGATAAAATGGAACTGACCATCCGCACCTTGGGACTGATGAAAACGCCCGAAGAGTTCAATAATCTGATTATTAAGGAAGACAATTATAACGTGGTCCGCTTCAGCGACATCGGAATGGCCGAATTAGGCCCCGAAGACCAGCGGAGCATCATGCGCAAAAACGGCGTTCCGATGGTCAGCGTAGTCGTTATTCCGCAACCCGGAGCGAACCAGATTGAGATTTCCGATGAAGTGGCCGTCCGTGTAAAGCAGATGCAGAAAGACTTGCCCGAAGATGTAATTTTGTCCACCACCTTCGACAACACGAAATTTATCCGCGCCTCCATCCATGAGGTGGAAGAAACGGTGTTTATCGCCTTCGCTTTGGTCATTATCATCATCTTCTTGTTTTTGCGCGATTGGCGGGTCACCTTGGTGCCTTGCATCGTGATACCCGTGTCACTGATTGGGGCGTTCTTCATCATGTATATTGCCGGATTTTCCATCAATGTCTTGTCAATGTTGGCTGTGGTGCTTTCGGTGGGCTTGGTGGTAGATGATGCCATTGTAGTAACGGAAAACATCTACGTCCGCATCGAAAAAGGCATGAATCCGAAGGAGGCGGGCATCGAAGGCTCGAAAGAAATCTTCTTTGCGGTGGTTTCCACGACCATTACATTGGTGGCGGTCTTCCTCCCGATTGTCTTCATGCAGGGGATGACCGGCCGTTTGTTCCGTGAATTCAGCCTGGTGATTTCGGGTTCGGTCATCATTTCCGCCTTTGCCGCATTGACTTTTACGCCGATGCTTGCCACCAAATTGTTGAAGAAAAGGGAAAAACAAAACGGATTCTATCGCGTTACCGAACCATTTTTTACCGGTCTGAATTATTATTACGGCAAAGGCCTGAATCTCTTTCTGCACCGGCGTTGGCTTACGTGGCCGATTATCGGCATTACCCTGTTGGCGATTGTCCTTTTATGGAAGAAAATTCCCACCGAAATGGCGCCGATGGAAGACCGTTCGCAAGTCACCATCAACATGCGGGGGCCGGAAGGTTCCACGTATGAATATTACCAGGATTATGCCAACAAGATTGCCGTGATTGCCGATTCGGTAGCCTTTGAAAGGGAATCAAACACGCTGATGGTCAATACCGGGCGGGCGTTTATCCGTTTGGAATTGCCTGACATCAAAGACCGGAAGCGCAGTCAGATGGAGATTTCCGATGCCTTGTCAAATGCAGTTCGTCAGGAAAATGAGGCGCGTTCATTCGTCCAACAGCAATCCACTTTCGGCGGACGGCGGGGCGGAATGCCGATTCAGTATGTGCTGCAAGCGCCCAATATCGACAAGTTGCAGGAGTTTATCCCCTTGTTTATGAATAAAGTAAATGAAAGTCCGCTGTTCCAGATGGCCGATGTCAATTTGAAGTTTACCAAGCCCGAAACGCGCGTTGAAATCGACCGCGACAAGGCCACCCTGTTGGGAGTGAGTACGCGCGACATCGGACAAACCTTGCAATATGCCTTGAGCGGCCAGCGTTTGGGCTATTTCTATATGAACGGAAAACAATATCAGATTTTGGCGGAAATCAATCGCCAGCAACGCAATACGCCTTTGAATTTGAAATCCATCTACATCAAAAACGACGAGGGCAATATGATACAATTGGATAATATTGTCGAATTGTCGGAAAACGTATCACCCCCGCAACTGTATCGTTACAATCGGTTTAACTCCGCAACCATCAGCACGGGATTGGCGAAGGGCGTAACCATCGGCAAAGGCTTGGACGCGATGGACAACATCGCCAAAGAAGTGTTGGACGATTCATTCCGCACGGCCTTAACCGGCGAATCCAAAGAATTTCGCGAAAGTTCATCCAGTTTGATGTTCGCCTTCGGCTTAGCATTGATATTGATATTTTTAATATTATCCGCTCAATTTGAAAGCTTTAAAGACCCGTTTGTTGTGATGTTGACCGTGCCCTTGGCCATTGCCGGCGCCCTGATATTGATGAGTATCTGTGGCGTCACGATGAACATTTTCAGCGAAATAGGCATCATCATGCTTATCGGATTAGTCGCGAAAAACGGTATTTTAATCGTCGAATTTGCCAACCAACGGCAGGAAGCCGGAATGAATAAATGGCAAGCCATCGAAGGTGCTGCCGTACAACGGCTTCGTCCCATTCTAATGACGAGTTTTTCAACCATTTTAGGACTTTTGCCTTTGGCTTTTGCCAGTGCGGAAGGTGCGCAAAGCCGTATTGCGATGGGTATTTCGGTCATCGGCGGGATGACACTTTCTACGTTTTTGACGATGTTTGTGGTGCCTGCGGTGTATTCTTATTTTTCAACCAATAGAAAACAGTAATAGGGGGGTTATTCTATTGTTGCCTCCCCCACCAGAGCAACCTTCATTGAAGTCTTCACTTCCCGGCGGTCTAATCCATGTCCAAAGAGGAACATCAGTTTGGCCACTGCGGCCTCCGTCGTAATGTCGTAACCGGAGAGTACGCCAATATGCTTCAGGGCAATACCCGATTCATAACGCTGCATATTGACCGACCCGCTTGCGCATTGGCTTACATTTACCACGACAATACCCTTATTCACAGCCTCCTCAATAATATCTAAAAACCATTTTTTGCCGGGAGCATTGCCCGAACCGTAGGTTTCCAACACAATGCCTTTCAAATGCGGAATTTCAATCATCGCTTTCAAAACAGATGCGGAGATGCCGGGGAACAGTTTAATAATGGCAATATTAGAGTCTAAAGCGTAATGAAATTTGGGCTTACTGTTCGGTAAAGGGTGATGAATCAAATCGTGACGGTAGCGGATATGCGTTCCGGCTTCGGCCAAAATCGGGAAATTGAACGAGTTGAAGGCTTTGAAATTGGCTGCATTGATTTTCGTTGTCCGGTTGCCCCGCATCAGAAAGTTTTGGAAGAAGATGCAGACTTCCGTCACAAAGGCATTGCCCTCGGGATCTTTATCGACAGCAATTTCCAGGGCGGTAATCAGGTTCTCCTTGCCATCGGTACGGATTTTTCCGATGGGCAGTTGCGAACCTGTCAGAATCACGGGCTTATCGAGGTTTTCCAACATAAAACTCAGCGCGGAAGCCGAATAAGCCATCGTATCCGTGCCGTGCAGAATCACAAAGCCATCGTATTGGCTGTAATTGTCTTCGATGAGCCACACGATTTTCTTCCATTTTTCGGGACTCATATCCGAGGAATCGATGGGTTCGCTGAAATGAACACTGTCGATATGAAATTTGAGACGACTCAATTCCGGAACGTATTCTTTTAAATGGTCAAAATCGTATGTCCTTAACATGCCTGTTTCAGGGTCTTCTACCATTCCAATAGTTCCGCCTGTATAAATCAAGAGTACTGAAGCATTATTATCTAACATATTGTATCCGTATGAAACGAAGGACAAAGTTACACGATTTTAAATATTAATCGTAACTTTGCTCCCAAACTTTTAGATTTATGATTGTTTTTCCGAATGCAAAAATCAATTTAGGCCTGAATATTGTTTCTAAACGTCCCGATGGTTACCACAATCTCGAAACGGTTTTCTATCCCTTGGAATTATGCGACGCTTTGGAAGTGGTTCCGGCGTCCAATCCTTCATTTACGCCTTCGGGCATTGCGATAGACGGCGACTCGCAAACAAATTTAGTCATGAAAGCCTTTCATTTGTTGAAAGCGCATTATGATTTGCCTGAAATTGCGATTTATCTACAGAAGAATATTCCGTTTGGTGCGGGATTGGGCGGCGGTTCGGCCGATGCAGCTTTTATGCTCAAACTGTTGAACGAGTTTGCCGAACTGCATCTTTCCAACGAACAATTGGAAGAATATGCCGTTCAATTAGGGGCGGATTGTCCGTTTTTCATTCAAAATCAACCTGTTTTTGCGGAAGGCATTGGGAATATTTTCTCTCCTGTCCCTTTTTCGCTTTCCGGATATTATGTGGGCTTGGTCAAACCGGATATCCATGTTTCTACCCAAGCAGCATACTCGGCGGTCAAACCGGGAAAACCGCACGAATCAATTCTGACGATTATTCAAGACCCTGTCGATACATGGAAAGGCCGTTTGGTAAACGATTTTGAAGCCAGTGTATTTCCCGCGTATCCCGCAATCGGTCGCATCAAAGAAAAATTGTACGAATTAGGAGCGGTGTATGCCTCCATGTCAGGTTCGGGTTCCACCGTTTTCGGGATATTTAAAACTCCGGAGAAATTATCCCCGGAGTTCCCTGATTGTTTCACTTACATGCACGTTTGATTTCAAAATCAACAGTTTTGCCCTGCATTTCTTCATTTAACTCGATAAGAACACTGCACGTTCTTTTTCATGATTTTATTTAATTTGGAACGAATCAATTGTTTGCGGATGCCTGCAATGCGGTCAACGAACATAATTCCATCCAAATGGTCGTATTCGTGTTGAATCACGCGGGCGGGATAGCCTTCGAAGACTTCGTCGTGCGCCTGCAGGTTTTCGTCCAGATATTGAATCCGGATGCGGCCCGGGCGAAGCACTTTTTCGTGGATATTCGGGATGGACAGGCAACCTTCTTCCATCAGTACCTCTTCGCCATCGCGTTCCACAATATGCGCATTGATAAATACTTTTTTGAAATCGGCGCAAGCAGGGTCAATTTCGGCACAAGGAGCCAAATCAATCACTAAGATACGGTCTTCCAACCCGATTTGCGGAGCTGCCAAGCCGACACCTTCCGCATTGTACATCGTTTCGAACATCGTATCCAGCAAGTTGTTCAAGTTCGGATAATCCAGAGGAATGTCTTTAGTTATTTTTCTTAAAATGCTCTGTCCGTACAGATAAATAGGTAATATCATTTTCTTATGGATTCTAAATACGTTTGTAATAAAATAGTTGCGCTTAATTCGTCCACCAGTTCTTTATTTTGCCGTTGTTTTTTCTTGAGTCCGCCGTCAAGCATTGCCTGATGGGCTAAAACGGAGGTAAACCGCTCGTCCATCATTTGAACGGGAATGGCAGGGATTGCTTTCTGCAAATTCTTGCGGAAAAGTTCCACCCGCAAAGCATTTTCCGACGGTTCATTATTCAGTTGCCGGGGTTCACCCAAAACAAATACATCAACCGTTTCGGTTGCTGCATATTTTTTGAGAAAGGCCACGGCTTCGTGACTGTTAACCGTTGTCAACCCGCCTGCAATCAATTGCAAAGGGTCGGAAACAGCTAATCCCGTGCGTTTTTTTCCGTAATCGATGGCGATAATTCTTCCCATAATATGGGGGCAAAGGTAGTACTAATTGTCTGAAAAAAAAAGCTGAAGTAATAACCGTTTTTTCATACTGGGTGGCTGTAATCTTTGCCTAAATAATTTATTAGTTCAAGCTAAATAAATTATTAGCTCAATCTCGGACACTTTGAGACCACCTACATCGAATTCCGATCCGGAGTCACTTTTTAACTCCTGCATACCTTGTTTTACCAAAACTAATCTACCGGCTCCACCCGCAACCCCAAGTCTGAAATGCCCTCCAACACTCGCGCCCGCATCCCCTGACGAAAACGATAAACATATACCCCGGTATCAGGATACTGCACCGGTTTTTCAAAAAGAATCGACAAGGAATACAAACTAACCCCGTTCCCATACCATTTCCCATACACATCGGCCAATTTGACCGAAAAAGTATCCAACCGGAGTGTTCCATCAGGCTTTTGAAGTTCGGCAAACAACCACAGATTGCGAAACGGATATTGATTGTTGTTCCGCACCGTCAAATAAATAGCATAGGTATTGAAAAGGTCGGACACAGGCACTTCAAACCGGACCGTGTCTTTTGCATCCCATTGTGCATCGGGAAACGAATAAAATTCGGAAAATATTTCGTTAGAGGAACATGCCGATGAAGAAAACAAGATTGCCCAAACGGCAAATATCCCCATAATCCTTATAGAATGGCGATTACGGGCGGTTTTCATTATTGTTTTTCTTTTTCAACACTTTGGGTTGATGCGCAAACGGTTGCGGCTGCGATTGTACTTGCGGTTTCTGCTTCTTCTTTTTCTTCTTAGTCGAGTCGAAACGGGTAACGCTTTCCCCCAAAATATCCTGATATTCTTTGGGCGTTTTGCCGGTTTCTTCTTTCGCCGTTAAAGAAAGCGGTTTACTCCCTTTTTTATTCATATTGATGATCTCGTAAGCCCGTGCGGAAGTAATTGTAACCAGATTGGCCACGATATGTTTGTCGGTCGAATACTGCATCTGGTCTTTGAAAACGTCCGTTTTGAAATGGTAGTAAGTCGCATCTTGGGTTTCCAACGGAATTTCGCGGGACGGAAATTTGCGTTGCGCTTCCATATAAGCATCCACTTCGTAGTTAAGGCAGCATTTTAGTTTGGCGCATTGTCCCGCTAATTTTTGTGGGTTGAGCGAAATGTCCTGCAAACGGGCAGCCCCCGTGGAAACCGAAACAAAATTGCCCATCCAACCCGAACAACAAAGCTCGCGACCACAAGGCCCGATGCCGCCGATGCGCCCCGCTTCCTGACGTGCACCGATTTGCTTCATCTCGATGCGAACATGAAAAGCGTCCGCCAAATTCTTGATGAGTTGACGGAAATCAACCCGGTCATCCGCAATATAATAAAAGATGGCTTTGTTGCCGTCGCCTTGATATTCCACGTCACCGATTTTCATTTGAAGTCCCAACTCTTCGGCGATTTTGCGGGACCGAATCATGGTTTCGTGTTCTTTGGCTTTTGCTTCTTCGCATTTCTCCAGGTCGTTAGGCTTGGCCTTCCGGTACACGCGCTTGATTTCGGCATCGGGACGAATACGGTGCTTTTTCATTTGCAAAAGCACGAGTTTGCCAGTCAGCGTAATAGTGCCGATGTCGTGTCCCGGAGTGGCTTCCACTGCTACAACATCGCCTTTTTCCAATTCCAATTGGTTGCTGTTGAGATAATAAGCTTTGCGGGTGTTCTTGAATTGAACTTCCACATAATCGGTCGATTGCTGTGCTTTGGGAATGTCACATAACCAATCGTAAGTATTCAGTTTATTGCGCTGTTTGCAACAACCTTTTCCGTTGATGCAACATTGCCCGTGATATAATCGATATTCCATAATGGGACAAAATTACTATTTTTTTAACAATACGGCAATTTTCATAGACAAATCGAAAAAAATCATACGCGGATTCACGTTCGCTTCGATGTGCCGTTCCGCCAAAGCCAGTTCGTCCATAAATTCGATGATATTGTTCTCTTTCACAAACGGATGAAAATTGACGGCAAACTCCGCCTCTTTCCGGTTCATGTAATTGATTTCAGGTTGTTGCAGGCGATACAGGAAATTCTCGCGCATCATGCGTTGGCAGTAAGCGAAAAAGGCCTTTTGCTTGTCGCGACCCATGGCGGCGAATTGGTCGGCCGTGACGCGCATATTTTGCACATCGCGCTTCCACGAGTTGCGCATAATTGTGGTAAACAAACCAAGATACGCTTCGTTTTCACCGGTGGAGTCAATGATGGCGATGGCGGCGTTATAATTGCCGTTGGCCAAGCGCAATACCCATTGAATATCTTCGGCCGGAAGCGTATATTTCGTTTGCAAAGCCTGCGCCAACGCTTCGTCGCCAATCGGAGGGACAACCAAGGCCTGCGCCCGCGAACGAATGGTAGTAATCACCCTTTCGGGGTCTTCCGAAACCAGGAGAAAAATGGTTTTTGCGGGTGGTTCTTCCAGCAGTTTCAATAATTTGTTAGCGCCGTCGTCGGTCATTTGTTCGGGATACCAGATAATTATTATTTTATAATCCGACTCGTAGGCCTTGTAATTTAGTTTGCGGGTAATTTCGTTGCTTTCGCGGGCGTAAATAGCGTGTGCATTTTCCCCGCCAATGACTTGAAGCCATTCCGGTAAAGTCGGATACGTATTTTCCGCCAGAAATTTCCGCCACTCGGGCAAAAAATCGTCGCAATAAGCATCTTTACTTCCTTTTTTGTTGACGACAGGAAAAACAAAATGCAAATCGGGATGCGACAGTTTATTGAATTGCCGGCAACTCGGACACGTTCCGCAAGCATCGCTTTCCTGACGATTGGTGCAATGCACATAACGCGCATAAGCGAGGGCTAAAGACAAAGCGCCGCTTCCTTCCGGCCCCGAAATCAAACGGGCATGAGGAATAAAGCCTTCTTTAACCGATTGAATCAAGCGTTGCTTGATGTCGTTTTGTCCGATAATATCT
The DNA here is from genome assembly GCA_031284765.1 of Candidatus Symbiothrix sp. Classification (GTDB taxonomy): domain Bacteria; phylum Bacteroidota; class Bacteroidia; order Bacteroidales; family Azobacteroidaceae; genus Azobacteroides. The sequence continues at coordinate 20,981 of JAITXK010000177.1, read as the reverse complement.
TTGAAAAACATGCTTTAATAAATACTTTTCGCTATTTGACGAACGCTATCCGTCGCCATTAAGGTATAAAAATGAAGACTGGGTACGCCTTTCCGTATCAATTCTTTACATTGAAATATAGACCATTCGATACCCACTTGTTTGGCCTCATCATCATTTTTGCATTTCATCAATGCTTGGGCAAATGCTTCGGGAATATCCGAACCGAAAATTTGAGGCAAGACCGTTAATTGATTCAGGAAAACAATCGGCTTGATACCCGGAATAATCGGCACGGTAATGCCTTCTTCTCGGCATCGTTTCACAAAATCGAAATATTTTTGATTATTGAAAAACATTTGCGTAACGGCATATTCCGCGCCCGTTGCTATTTTTTGTTTCAGAAAAGCCATATCCGATTCGATAGAGGGCGCTTCTTCGTGTTTTTCGGGATAGCAGGCAACGCCGAACGAAAACGGCGTATCGGGTTTGTCAAACGTGTTTCCCTCCAAATCGACGCCTTGATTGAAAGCCGCGACTTGACGGATTAAATCGGTGGCATGTTCGTGCCCTTTGCCGGGAGGAACGTGGTCGCGCTCCAGTTTCTTGGCATCGCCCCGCAACAGCAGCAGGTCGGTAACGCCCAAATACTGCAAATCAATCAAGGCATATTCGGTTTCTTCCTTCGTAAATCCCTTGCAGATGATGTGCGGAACAGCCGGTATTTTGTAGCGATTTTGAATCGCTCCCGCAATCGCCACCGTGCCCGGACGTTTGCGGACATTGATTTTTTGCTGCGAACCGTCGGCATTGTCCCTGTAAACGGTTTCGCTGTGATGGGTGGTAATGTTGATGTATTTCGGTTCAAATTCCCGCAATTTGTCGATAATCGAACATACTTTTGAAAAATTGTTCCCTTTCAAAGGCGGAAGAATTTCAAACGAAAAGGCTGTTTTTGTACTGTTTTTTAGTAACTCTATTACGCTCATACGATTTTTATTTTGCAACTGATTCGATTTACAAAGATAAGCATTTTTTCACCAGTTCCCGCATCTGCGAAAGATCTCGCTTATATGCCGGCTGACTAAGCAAAGCCTCAATAATCGAATTTTCATCCAGACATTCCAGGGAAGGAAAGAGGAAGGGTTGCGAAGGGGAACGTACATCGGTCAATATCTGGATGGCTTTTGTGCCGCCGTAATTATCTTGGATATCCTTCACATCCTGCGCGTTTTCTTCCATTTGACGTTCTTCTTCTTCCGGCGTAACTTCCGACATGAACGGAATGTTTTCGACATCGAAGCCGGTGGCTAAAATGATGACTTTTACATCTTCCCCCAATGCTTCGTCCACCGCCAAACCGTGGATAACTTCAATGTCTTTGGTGACAAATTTGTCCATGAATGTATCAATTTCGTCCATTTCGTCCATCATCAGCGGCGCTTGCGAACCGGAATAGACATTGAAAAGGATTTTTTTGGCTTTGAATACATCGTTGTTGTTGAGTAAGGGCGAATGCAGGGCGCTGTCGAAAGCCTTGGCCAAACGGCCGGCTCCGGAAGCAAATCCGCTGCTCATGATGGCTACTCCGCCGTCTTTCAGGATGGTTTTTACATCGTTGAAGTCCAAGTTCACATAGCCCGGAATGGTGATGATTTCGGCGATGCTTTTGGCGGCGATAGTCAAGTTGTCATCGGCCTTTTTGAAGGCATTCAATACGGTAAGGTCGGCATATACTTCCCGCAACTTTTCGTTGTTGATGATTAATAAGGCATCGACATTCCGGCGGATTTCCCTCACTCCCCGCAGGGCTTGAATGATTTTGAATTTCCGTTCAAACACGAAAGGAATCGTCACGATGCCAACCGTGAGGATGCCCATGTCTTTGGCCACCTTTGCAATCGTGGGAGCGGCGCCGGTGCCGGTACCTCCACCCATTCCGGCCGTTACGAAGACCATTTTCGTGCCGTCTTCCAACATTCTTTTGATGTCGGGGATGCTTTCTTCGGCCGCTTGTTTGGCAACTTCCGGCCTTCCGCCGGCACCCAGTCCTTCGGTAATCGTTCTGCCTAATTGCAATACGGCGGGCACGCCGCTATTGAGTAATGCCTGATTATCGGTGTTGCACAACACAAAGTTCACATCCTGAATGCCTTCTTTGTACATGTGCGTTACGGCATTGCCGCCGCCGCCGCCTACACCTATCACTTTGATGATGGAGGGTTGCGTTCTCGGGAAATCGAATCCTGTTAATATTGATTCCATGCTGTTTATTTGCTTATTGTTGTTTTATTTTTATTCTTGGTCCTCAAACAAGCCCTTTACAATTTTATCTAATACCGATTTTTGAGCCGGAGCCGAAGCCGAAGACGTCGTTTCCTTCGGATTTGGAACAGGCACCTGCGGTTGAGGCTTGTTTTCTTTTGGTTTTGTTTTTTTCTTTTTCGGTTTTCTGAAAAAACCGCCGAAAAGATCGTAATCACCCTCTTCGTCTTGTGGTGCAACGGTTGGCGGTTCTATTTTGACCGGTTCCGGCAATGAGCAGTTCTCTTTTCCCAATTTCAACAAGCCCATGGCACACGATTGTGCCGGATTTTCCACTTTGCGTACCGTTTGTTTCGATTCCTGCGTCAGCAACTGGTCGATATTCTTCAATAACGAACCGCCGCCTGTCAGCACGATTCCTGCGCCCAGCGTTTCTTTTTTATAGCCCGATTCGTCGATTTGTTTGCAGATGTTGTCGATGATTTCCTTTGCCCGCGCCGGAACGATGCGATAGATGTCTTCTTCCTTTTCTTCGGGAAAGGCGTTGCCTTCGTTCAACTTCCATTCTTCGGCTTCGGCTTCGGTTTTATCTGCATCAATGAGGTCTTTGGTTATCGACCCACTGCCCAGGGGAATGGTTCTCAGGTAGCGCAACAATCCGTCTTTGTAAATGGAAAGAGAGGTGATTTCGGCGCCGATTTCGACTAAGGCGCAGCCTGCCTTCCGTTCTTTGTCCGTCAATACGGCCGATGCGGTGGCTATGGGAGCGACCAGATAACCGGCAACTTTCACGTTGATTCTTTGGAGCGCTTTTTCCACTTCGCTCTGAAATTTGAACGAATGTCCTGCTATCGCCTGGTATTTGGCTTCAATCGTTTCGCAGGCAATGCCCTCCGGATTGGCTTCCAACACACCGTCGAGATAATATTCGGGCGAAACGATGTCAATGATTTCCATCGCAACATTCAGATTTTCTTGACATTCGCCGTCAATATCATTGATTGTAAATTGGTCGATTTCTGCTCCATCAATCGCTTTTTGGATTGAACAGGCTTGGCTGTGCAAACCCTGTCCTCCGATTCCTACATAGACTTGTTTAATGCCAACCTTCAACCGTTTATTCAATTCCTGAATGATGGCAACTATTTTACCGGCGGCTTCTTCGCTGTTATACACCAGCCCCCTGCGGATACCGTTTCCCGACACCGTTTGGACAGAAGCCAAAAGCTCTTGCCGGTTGTCTTTCCGTGCCACCATGGCCTTCATTTTGGAAGACCCCAAATCCAATACTGCAATATATTCCATATTTTATTCTCTTTTAGTGCAAACCACTTGATTTTTATATTTTAAGTTGATGACCGAATACCGGTTCCAACCTGTTTTATTCAATACTTTATGGTAGAAAAGTTCCAGTTTATCCAAATTTTCTTTGAATTGCTCCAGTTTCCCCAACAGGATGATGTGATTGCCTTTGTTGGGTATCAATTCCACATCCAAATTCGGCAATACGTGAATTTGTTCGATGTCTTCGTTCCAGGATGGATGTTTGTGCAGAAACACCACAAAGTCGTACAATTGCTTTTGGGCGTATGCTTCGCTGATATTTCCCGTTGCCAAAGGTACATAAGCGGCAAATTGAAAAGGAACCGGCATGATTTTGCCTTCGTCGTCCACATAATAATTACGCCCCTGGCTGGAAATCACCCGTAAAATGGGAAAACGTTGATAGATTTTGATTTTTATGCTTCCGTCAATCGTTTTGTAGGTTTCAGCCTTTTTGACTAATTTACTTTTCTTCAAAGCCTTTTCGATGGCTTCAACCCGGATGGACGACATCTTCTTGCCTGTCGGATTGACACCGGCCTGATTCATCCACGAGAGAACCTGTGCTTCGGTCAAATACGACGCGCTGCGATTGTTAATCACTTCGATTTGCATTTGCGTACACACATTATCGGTATCTGCCTTCGGATTAATAAACGCAACGGCAAAACCGAGATAAATCAACAGCAACAAAGCCGTGATTATTTGTAGGATTTCCTTCCACATAGCAGTTTGTTTTTAATGGGTTTAACCAATAATTCAATATCTCCGGCTCCTGCAATTAATAACACCTCGACCTCTGTTTGGCTTACGAACTCGATCAATTCATTGTAGTTTACCAAGTGTTTTTGGGGAGCGGTTACCAAATCCAGAATCATTTGCGATGAAACGCCCGGCAGGGGCAATTCCCTTGCAGGATAAATGGGAATCAATATTACTTCGTCCGCCAGCGAAAGCGATTGGGCAAATTCCCGGTAGAAATCGTTCGTTCGCGAATATAAATGCGGTTGGAAAACGACCGTCAATTTGCGGCCGGGATACAATTTGCGTACCGATGAAATGGAGGCTTCCAATTCTTCGGGGTGATGGGCGTAATCGTCAATCAAAACCAGTTCAGTGGTCTTGATGTGAAAATCGAAACGACGTTTGGCTCCGCGGAAGGATGCCATTCCTGCCCGCAATGCATCATCGGAAACGCCGTTCAAGCGGGCGATGGCCAATGCGGCGACCGCATTGACAATATTGATTTCCACCGGAACACCCAATTGAATATCGTTCACAATGCCGTCCGGCGCCACAAAGTCGAAAAAGATTTCACCCTCGCCGATGCGGATATTCCGGGCCTGAAAATCGGCATTGCCTTGCTGATTTCCTGCATAGCGATACAGCCGGACATCTTTCTGCATTGGCGGAACAATATCCACTTTTGCCTCCATCAACAGCGTACCGCCCGCGCGCACCAAAGACGCAAAATGAATAAATGCTTTGCGATATTCCTCTTCCGTGCCGTAAATATCCAAATGATCGGGAGCAACGGACGTGATGACCGCCATATACGGCGTGAGCCAATGGAAAGAACGGTCGTATTCGTCGGCTTCAATAACGGTTAAATCACTTGTATTGGATAATAACAGGTTGCTGTCGTAATTCTTCAGAATGCCGCCCAAGAAGGCATTGCAATCGACAGGAGATTGTTTTAAAAGATGTGCAATCATTGAGGACGTGGTGGTTTTGCCGTGCGTTCCCGCAATGCAAAGACCGCGTTTGGTTTTCGTGATTTCGCCCAACACCTGTGCGCGTTTCATCCACTCAAAGCCGTTTTTACGAAAGAAATCCAACTCCGCGAGGTCGGAAGGGACGGCGGGCGTATAGACGACCAAGGTGCTTGCCGGGTCTTTGAAGATTTCGGGAATCAAGTCTATGCTATCTTCGTAATGGATGGGTGCGCCTTCCGTATTCAGTTGTTGGGTAAGCGTTGATTCCACTTTGTCGTATCCGGCTACCTTTTTGCCGTTGGCGAGAAAATAGCGGATGAGGTTGCTCATGCCGATGCCGCCGGCGCCAATGAAATACAGGTTCGGCTTCGAATCGTCTTTACGGGAGGAGGTGAAATGACAAATGCGGTCTATTTCGTCAACGATTTTATCCGCCGAATCGGGCAATGCCAATTTCAGAATCGTATCGCTCAACTGTTTTAATTGTGCATCGTTGCGAATCGTTTGCAATGCCTGGGGGATTAGTTGCTGAACGGCATCTTTATCGGCAACCAGAAGGGCAGCCCCCTTTTTCACCAACGATAGAGCGTTTTTGGTCTGATGGTCTTCCGCCACATTGGGCGACGGCACCAAGATAACCGCTTTGCCTAACAGGCAAAATTCGGAAATAGAACCTGCGCCCGCGCGGGAAATCACCAAATCGGCGACGGAATAGGCTAAATCCATGCGGGAAATGAATTCCGTTAACGTTACCGGTGCATCCGGATAGTTTTCCAATGCCGCCTTTGAGGTTTGATAATAATATGCTCCCGATTGCCACAGCCATTGTACCTCGCTTTCACAGAGGATTTGCAAGGACGCCATCATGCTTTCATTCAGTGTCCGGGCGCCCAAACTGCCGCCAATCACAACGATGGTTTTCTTTGCCGGATTCAATCCAAAATGGGAATAGGCTTCCTGTTTCTTTTCTTTTGTAATCACCAAATCCTGACGAACGGGGTTTCCGGTCAGAACAATTTTGTCTTTCGGGAAAAAGTGCTCCATTCCGTCGTAAGCCACACAGATTTTCCGGGCTTTTCGTGCCAACAGTTTATTGGTCACGCCTGCATACGAATTTTGTTCCTGCAAAAGGGTCGGGATGCCTTTTTGTGCAGCCGCTTTCAGGATGGGGCCGCTGGCATAACCGCCGACACCGATGGCGATATCGGGTTGAAAATCACGAATGATTTTCCGCGCCATACGCAGGCTTTGATACAGTTTCCAAAGCACGGCGATGTTTTTCAATCGCTTTTTCCGGTCGAATCCGGCCACCGGCAGGCCGATAATTTTGTAGCCCGCGGCTGGGACACGTTCCATTTCCATGCGGTTTTCTGCACCTACAAATAGAATTTCTGCATCAGGATGTTTGGCTTTCAAAGCATTTGCTATGGCCAAAGCAGGAAAAATGTGGCCGCCTGTGCCGCCTCCGCCGATGATTATGTGCATGTTTTTATTCATTTTAGACTGTTTTTTTAAGAATGTGAATCCGGACAGACTTGCAAAACGTTTAGCAAATCCAAATGACAAAAAGAAACGACTTGCTAAACCCGCAGCAAGTCCAAACGGAAAGCCGGACAGACTTGCTAAATCTGTAGCAAGTCCAAACAGAAGCCCGGACAGACTTGCTAAACCTGTAGCAAGTCCAAACAGAAACCCGGACATACTTGCTAAGAAAATTACAAGCAAAATCAAGCATTTTCATCATAAATTACCTCCCTCCGCTAAAGATATTTCTCGCTGTTCAATTAATTCCGCTTCAATTTCTTCTTCGCGTTTGATGCCTTTCGGATTGTCGAAACGGCTTACGCTCAAGATGATGCCGAAATACACACAAGTTACCCAAATGGATGTGCCTCCGCGACTGATTAAAGGCAAAGTCTGTCCGGTGACAGGTATCAGACCAACGGCCACCGCCATATTGGTCAGCGCCTGGATGAACAAAAGCAATGCCGCTCCCATGACGACGAATTTAGGGAACAGTTTTTCACTTCGATTCGCGATAAATCCCGCTCGAATCAACAGAATCACGTAGAATAACAAAATGCAAAATCCACCCGCTAATCCGGTTTCTTCAATGATGATAGCGTATATAAAATCGGAAAACGCCTGGGGAAGGAAATCCCTTTCTACGCTGTTGCCCGGCATCTTTCCCACAATACCACCGTTGGCAATGGCGATTTTGGAATGTGATTCCTGATAATTATCTTTATGATTTTGCCCCTTGTCTTTGTAAATCTTGAATTCAGGGTCTCGTACGCTGACTTTTTTCTCCGAAAAACTTTCGATGCGACTTTTCCAAGTATCAAAACGAGTGATGTTGTATGGTTTCTTTTGCAAGGTTTCCATGGGTATCAGCAACAGAAATGCAGTGAATATTCCACCGATACAACATACGATTAAGGTCAATTTCCACATTTTTTTCCACGGGATTTGTCCGATCAGCATCATCAAATAAATGACGACAAATAACAGGATTGCCGTAGAGCCGTTTTCTTTGAAAATCAATGCGCAGGTAATGACTGTCGCGATTATTATCCATCTGAAACGCTGGTCTTCCTTATCTTCTTTATGCTTGCTTAACATGAATGCGGCAAACACAATCAAGCACAATTTGGCAAATTCCGAAGGCTGGAAACTGGCGCCGCCAATAACGAGCCACCGGCTGGAATCGTTTATCTGCCCCATAAACAGCGTCACAACCAATAAAATCCACATAATCGGAAGAAGAATGCCGATGACAGAGAAGAATTTCGGCGGAATGGCGTGAATGCCCAAAACGATGCCCATTCCCACTATCAAAAACAGGGAGTGGCGAAGAATCGGCTTCCAATAATCGGTTTTATAGGTCAATATGCTGGATGCACTATATACTTCTACGATTGAAATCAAACATAGAAACAGGAAAATCATCCAGATTACCCGGTCGCCTCGAAATATTTTATTGAAAAAGTCCATACATATCCTAATTTATTGATTCAAGTGGATTACAGTTTACACACACATTTTTTGAATTGCCGGCCGCGGTCTTCGTAATTTTCAAACAAATCGAAGCTGGCGCAACAAGGCGATAACAAGACGGTTTCCCCTTTTTGAGCTGTTTCGTACGCTTTGGTTACTGCTTCCTGCATCGAGCGGGCGTCTGTATTGGCGACTTTTCCATCGAAAAAAGCGTGTAATTTGGAATTGTCAACTCCTAAGAAAATCAGGCTTCGGACTTTTTCCAACACAAGGGCTTCAATTTCGCGGTAGTCGTTGCCTTTATCCGTTCCGCCGAGTATCAAAACGGTGGGGGTTTTCATGCTTTGCAGGGCGTACCAGCACGAATTGACATTCGTTGCTTTGGAATCGTTGATGTATTCCACGCCACCCACGCGGGCTACTTTTTCCAAACGATGTTCCACGCCTTTGAAATCGCTGAGCGAGTGTCGAATCGTTTCGTCTGTGATGTCCAACAATTTAGCGGCGATGCCCGCAGCCAGCGAGTTGTATAAATTGTGCTTGCCTGTTAGTGCAACTAATTCTTCTTCCATTGTAAATATACCATTAGGTGTTTCTATTCGAATTGTTTTCTCTTTCGTGTATGCTTTTACGCCGGCTGCCTCCTTTTCCGCAAAGGGATAAAGTGCAACCTCCGGCTTCCGTTTGTTGAGTTCTTTGGCAATAACCGGGTCGTCGTTCCAATAAATAAACGCATCGTTGGCCGTTTGATTCTGCAAAATACGCAGTTTAGAATGGACGTAATTCTGCATTTCGTAATTGTATCTGTCCAAATGGTCGGGTGTGATATTCAGCAAGACAGCAATATCTGCTTTGAAATCGTACATCCCGTCCAGTTGAAAACTGCTTAATTCGATGACGTAATAATCGAACGCTTTTTCCGCCACCTGCAATGCCAAACTGTCACCGATATTTCCCGCCAAACCGACATTCAAACCCGCCTTTTTCAGAATATGATAAATAAGCGAAGTGGTGGTCGTTTTGCCATTGCTGCCGGTAATGCAAATCATTTTCGCATCGGTGTATCTTCCCGCAAATTCTATTTCCGAAATAATCGGAATATGCTGTTCCTTTATCTTTTGAATAATAGCGGCTTTGTCGGGGATGCCCGGGCTTTTGATTATTTCGTTGGCGTTTAAAATCAGCGCTTCCGTGTGTTGTTTTTCCTCATAGAGAATACCATATTCTGCCAAAACCGCCTTGTATTTCGGTTTGATTTCCGCGGAATCGGACACGAAAACCTCGAATCCTTGCTTTTTAGCGAGGACGGCGGCGCCGGCGCCACTTTCTCCGCCGCCGAGAATAACGATTCTTTGGAGTGACAAGGGAGCAAAGTCTAAAAGATTTAGACCTTGGTTTGCTTTGGGGGAGATATTTATGAATTGTGCCATACTATTTTATTTATAAAATGATTGTTTTTATCGCATCTTCAAAGTCGCTATCGCAATCACTGCCAAAATAATTCCAACCAACCAAAAACGCACCACAATTTTCGATTCGGGAACAGGCATCAACGGCCGCTGAATCAGAGCATCCATACCCATATTGCCCGCCTTTTGAAAATGATGATGCAAAGGCGTCATCTTAAAAATCCGTTTGCCGTGTCCTGTCCGTTTCTTTGTGCATTTGAAATAGGCAACTTGCAACATGACCGATAAACTTTCGACAAAGAAAACGCCGCACAGAATCGGCAACAACAGTTCTTTGTGAATGATGATTGCGAAAACTGCAATGATTCCGCCCAGAGTCAGCGAACCGGTATCGCCCATGAAAACCTGAGCGGGAAAGGCATTATACCACAAAAAACCCACGCATGCGCCGATGAATGCACTCGCAAAAATCGCCAGTTCTTCACATCCGGGAATGTACATGATGTTCAAATAGGCGGCAAATTCCAAGTGCGAGGACACGTATGCTAAAATGCCCAACGCCACCCCGATGATGGCGGAACTTCCCGCCGCCAAGCCGTCCAATCCATCGGTTAAATTGGCTCCGTTGGATACGGCGGTCACAATGAATATCGTAATCAGAACAAAGAGTATCCAAGTGGCGGCCGTGCGGTGATGGGGCATGAATGACACTAAATCGCGATAATCCAAGTTGTTGTTTTTCAAAAACGGAATAGTCGTTTGGGTCGATTTGACCGAAGGCGAATAAACGGTTTCTACTTTTTCTCCTCCCCGATGTATTTCAACATTTTCGCGCATCACAGCCATGGGACTTAAATACAATGTCAAGCCGACAATCAAACCCAAGCCGACTTGCGCCACTATTTTCAACTTTCCCGATAAACCATCCTTGTTTTTGTGCACTACTTTAATATAATCGTCGATGAATCCAAGTGTTCCGAGCCAGGCGGTAGTTATCAGCATCAGAATAATATAGATATTGGTCAAACGTGCCAACAACAAAACCGGAATCACAATCGAAATAATGATAATGATTCCCCCCATCGTCGGCGTTCCTTTTTTCTGCATTTGTCCTTCCAAACCCAAGTCGCGGACAATTTCGCCGATTTGTTGTTGCTGCAATGATCCAATAATTTTTTTTCCGATAACGGTAGATAAAATCAATGACACCAATAAGGCAATCGCCGAACGGAACGAAATATAATGAAACATTCCGGCGCCCGGGAAATCCAATTGATCTAAGTAGTTGAATAATTCGTATAACATATTCTTTTTATTTGTGTGTCATTATGAATTAAAGATTTCCAGCACTACTTCCCGGTCATCAAAATGCGTTTTGACTCCTTTCACTTCCTGATAATCTTCGTGTCCCTTGCCGGCAATCAAAATCACATCGCCGGTTTGTGCCAGCAGGCAGGCCATGCGAATGGCTTCCCGCCGGTCGGTAATGCGCCCCACCTGTTTGCGTTCGCCGGTGTCCAGTCCGGCCACCATATCATCCAGAATGGCTTCGGGGTCTTCGAATCGCGGATTGTCGGAAGTCAGGATGACGCGGTGGCTGAGTCGCACGGCTTCTTTAGCCATGATGGGACGTTTGCCTTTGTCGCGATTTCCCCCGCAACCGACCACTGTAATCACTTGTCCCCGGTCGTCCAAAACTTCGTTGATGGCATTCAATACGTTGGTCAAGGCATCGGGCGTATGTGCATAATCGACAATCGCCGTGTAGCCATCGGGTGAACGGAAAGTTTGAAATCGTCCCGCCACAGATTGCAGCGTACTCAATAAAACCAGAATTTCCTCGGGATTTTGTCCCAATAAAACCGATGCACCATACACTGCCAACAGGTTGTAAGCATTGAATTTGCCGACAAATTGCGTCAGTACTTCCGTATCGTTGACGGTCATCAAAGTGCCATCGAAATGTGATTCCAAAATTCGCCCTTTGAAATCGGCCAAGGCTTGAAACGAATAGGTATAATTCCGTGCTTTCGTGTTTTGCAACATGAAAAGACCGTTTTTGTCGTCTTTGTTGGTCAATGCGAACGCATCGGCAGGCAGTTGGTCGAAGAAGGCTTTTTTGGCATCGCGATAAGCCTCAACTGTTTCGTGATAATCCAAATGGTCGCGGGTCAAATTGGTAAAAATACCGCCTTTGAACTGCAATCCGGCAATTCGTTTTTGGTCAATGGCATGGGAACTGACTTCCATAAAGGCGTAATCGCAATCTTCGGCCACCATCTGAGCCAATAAATCATTTAATTCGATGGCATCGGGCGTGGTGTGCGTGGAGGGAATGGCATTATCGTTGATGTAATTGCAAACGGTGGAAAGCAATCCCACTTTATAGCCCAATTTGCGAAAAGTCGTATATAATAAGGTGGCGATAGTCGTTTTACCGTTCGTGCCGGTCACCCCGACCAACGTGAGTTGTTTGGACGGTTCGCCGTTCCAAAAGGAAGCGATTTTCCCCAAAGCCGCCGCACTGTCATCCACTTGAACATATTGAATGTTGGCTTGCGGATTGCTTACCGGCAATTGATGCACGATAACCGTTGCGCCGTTTTCAATTGCTTTGTCAATATAGTTGTGACCGTCGGATTGCGTGCCTTTTACCGCTACAAACAGATAGCCTGATTGGATTTTGCGGGAATCGGAATGAACTCCTGCAATAGTTCCCACCTGCTGAAAGAGGTCTTGTGCGAATGTGTTTTCTTTCGTTCTCATATTCCATCTATTTTTATTTCAATGACAATTCTACCGTTTGACCTTTTGCAATTGCATTTCCTGCCGGAATGGATTGCGCAACCACCTTCCCTTTCCCCGCCAGATTCACCCGCAAGCCGGCCTTCTCCATCGCATAAACGGCCTCTTTGGCCCCCATGCCTTTGACATCGGGAACGCCTGTCCCTTCCACCCACTTTTTCTTCAGAAACGGTTCTTTAGGGAGAAGGGTATCCACCGGAAAACTTTTCATGTTTTTGATAATGTTCCTTGCATAAATCTTCTCGGCAATTTCCTTGAAAACAGGCGCACAAGTGCCTCCACCCGAAGCATTGCCGATATTCGCCCTGCGAACATAAACGAGACAAGTATATTGAGGCTTGTCGGCAGGAAAGAAACCGCAAAAAATACCTTGAGTAGAGGAATAACTGCCTCCCTGTGCAATGCGGGAAGTCCCCGTTTTTCCAGCGATTTTGACGTATGACGATTGGGCATTCCTTTTGCCCGTGCCCCCCACTCCGTTCACAACACTGTCCAACATTTGTCGAATATCCTCCAACGTACCGGACGAGCAAATTTTTGAATTGATGACGGTTGGCTTTTTCTTTTCAACGATTTTCCCATTCTCCATAATGCCGCTGACGAACATCGGCTGAACCATTTCGCCATCGTTGGCAATCGCATTGTAGAACGTCAAAATATAAATGGGCGGAACTTCTACGCCATATCCGAAAGAGGTGCGAGAGAGAGAAGTTCCTGACCAGACTTTGTCTTGGGGCGAAGGAATATTAGGCGTTGCCGTTCCGGGAATATCCAAATCTAATTTTTTTTGAATACCCGTTTGATAGATACCCTCGATAAACCGGGACGGGTCATGTTTGTAGTGCCGTTCAATCAATCCCGCTATCCCAATATTGGAAGAATAACGCATGACATCTACCACCGACATTTTCCCTGTAACCGGATGAGTGTCAAACACATCTTTTCCGCCAAAAGGATGTTGCCCGCTGTAACCTTCCACGGAGTCGGTCATCGACACCAATCCATCTTCCAATGCAGCAACCATCGTGATTACTTTGAATACGGAACCCGGTTCTATCATCGCATTGACGGCATAATTTCCACGTTCGGCATAAACACCCGGATAAATACGTCCCATGTTGGTAATGGCACGGATAGCGCCTGTATGCGTTTCCATGACAACTGCCACACCCAGTTCGGCATCCACTTCTTTTAATTTATTTACAAGAGCTTGTTCGGTAATGTCTTGAATATCAATATCGATGGTTGAAATAATATCTCTTCCGTTGAGGGGTTGTTTGATGTCTGCATCCGTCATCCAACGGCCGTTGATTTTGCGTTTCGTTCCCAAACCCGGTTCGCCTCTCAACAGCGAATCGTAATACAGTTCCAAGCCGTTTTTTCCGGATTTCCGGTTAGCGGAATCGACCGCATAAATGCTTCCAATCGTGCGTAAAGCCAATGTTCCGTAAGGATTGACCCGCTTTTTTTGTACCGTTACAAGTAAACCGGAATTATTACTTCCCTTGTTGAAGAACGGCATGCTTTGGATGTTTTTCCATTGCATATAATTTACCGGTTCGCGTGCCAATAAATAATTGCGGTTGCGCGAAGGTTTTTCGCCTTTTTTAACCCGTCTTTCGTATTCTTCCCGGGCTGCCCAGCCTGCCCATATCCGGGACTCGATTTTGCGCACAGTCGAATCGGGAAGTTCGGTTCGCAAGGCTTTTACCAATTCGGGCATATAGCGCTTCAAGGTATCTTTAGACACCTGATTCGCCCAAAAATCCATTTTAAGTTGATATTTATATTCGTTGGTGGCTAATAATTGCATATTGGACGAATAAATATCGCCTCTCTCGGCACGGATTTCCACACTGTCGCGCGTTTGTTTTTCGCCCAATGCCCGCCATGCATTTCCGTCACGGAACGAGATGAGACAAGCTTTCCCAAAAACCAGCATACCAAACAAGACGGCCACTACCGATATGAGAAAATAACGGGTAATGCTCTTTTGCTGTATTGTTTTTTTTGCTGCCATCTCTTTTTATTTACGAATTTCAAATGCGGGCGCTTGCGGGGCTGCCAAATCAAGACCTTTTGATTCCAATAACGATTCGATTTGCGATTGACGGCTCGCCGAAGTCAATCGGGTGGAAAGAGTCAGATTTTCGTATTTCACGTTATTCAAACTATCCTGTAAAACTTCTATCTGCTTCATTTTTTTCTGACAGGCATAGTCATTGCTGATGAACACGATAATCAAAAACACAATCAATACCAATAATTTCGATTGCTTGATAACAAAATCTTCTTTCAGCCAGTCGCCAATAATAAAGTAACGGAAATTTCTCTTGCTCATATCTTTTCTGCTATCCTTAGTTTTGCACTTCGCGAACGCGGGTTTCGTTCGATTTCTTCTTCATTCGGAACAATTACCTTATTATTAATGATTCGAAACGGTGACTGTATATTCCCGTAAAAGTCTTTTTGAACTTCTCCTTCAAAGTTGCCGGCCCTGAAAAAGTTCTTTACCAAACGGTCTTCCAACGAGTGATACGTGATGACAACCAATCTACCGCCGGCGGGCTTCAATAATTGCGTGGCCTGTTCGAGCATTTCTTTCAATGCCTCCATTTCGCCGTTGACTTCAATCCGCAAGGCTTGAAAGGCTTGCGCCAAATACTTCTTTTCTTTCTCGCGACTGCAAAACGGTTTTAAAACGGCTATCAAATCACTGATCTTTTGAATCTTTTTGTTATTTCTTGCTTGCACAATGGCTCTGGCGATGGCTCGTGAATTGTGCAGTTCGCCGTAGAGATACAAGACATTCGCCAAATTTTCTTCCGTATAGGAATGAAGAATTTCGGCAGCGGTTTTGCCTGCGCGTTTGTTCATCCGCATGTCTAATTCGCCATCGAAGCGGAACGAGAATCCGCGTGTTTCATCATCAAAATGATGGGAAGAAACGCCCAAATCGGCCAACACGCCATCAATCACTTGTACATCGTGCCAATCCATGAACGGCATGAGGTAGCGGAAATTGCCCCGCACAAAGGTGAAGCGAGGGTCGGAAACGATGTTCTTTTCAGCATCTTCGTCCTGGTCGAAACCGAAAAGTCGTCCCGAAGCATTCAACCGGTTCAAGATGGCTTTGGAATGACCGCCTCCGCCAAAAGTGACATCCACATAGATGCCGGCGGGTTGAATATTCAATCCGGCAAGGCTTTCAGGTAAAAGCGCAGGTACATGATATGTTGGCGTATCGCTCATTTTGTCTATTATTCTGCTTTCGGTTTACTTAAAAATTTCTTCGCGTTCGCTTTGAAGTTTTCGCGGCTGATGCGAATAAATTCGTCATAATGGTCGGGATTCCATAATTTAATGGTGTTATCGACGCCGACAAAACGCACTTCACCGGTAATTCCGGCCGACTGCAAAGAGCATTTAGGAATTTGAATTCTTCCTACACTGTCCATTTCCACTTGTTGAGTGTCGGAAATCATGCATTCATAGAAACCACTTTCTTCTTCATCCAATAAATCCAAGCGTTCCCTCCATTTTGATTTTTCGGCTTCCCATGCTGGTAGAGAATACAACACCAAACACTTGCGATAGGTATCGGGACGAATATACAGCGTGTTATTGCCCGTTTGTTGTAATATTCGACGGAAGACAACAGGCACGGGAACACGCCCTTGCGTGTCCAATTTTGCTCCAATATTGCCGGTATAATCTTCCATATTTTTACAAGTGTCTAAAAAACAGCGTAAAAGTACATATTTTCCCTATATCTACCTAATTTTCCCTATACTAAGTTATCAACAATCTGTAAACTTAGTTATCAACAAGTTATGGGTAGCTTGTAAAAGTGGTGGCCATGGCAGGCAGATAACACCGTTTAGGTGGATTTATACGGGTATTAACCGATTAGTTGAATAAAAACTAAAAAAACTATTTGCACAGTTAAAAAAAAAATCCTACCTTTGCGACCCATTTGGATGAATAAATAACAATATAAGAATCATGAAACGGACATTTCAACCACACAACAGAAAAAGAAAAAACAAACACGGCTTCCGTAGTCGTATGGAAACCGCTAACGGGCGCAGAGTATTGGCTTCACGCAGAGCGAAAGGCCGCAAAAAATTAAGCGTGTCCGATGAGTTTTAATGCATAAATAGCCGAAAGGTTTAGACATATTACAGGGAATAGACCAAAAGTTTATTCCCTGTATGTTTTATTATCGTTTTTTTTTGTATTTTTGCTTGATTTTATACAGGATTATGAAAATAAAAATACGGAAGTTATTAATTAATGTTTACACTATCCATGCGTTGCTGGCCTTGGGGGTATTGATTATTTTAGTCGGTATCGTTCTGATGGGCTTGAATAGCTATACGCAGCACGGTCAAGAAGTTCCCGTTCCCGATGTAAAAGGATTGAAAATTGAAGTCGCCGCCCGGTTTTTTACAGAAAAAGATTTGCTGTACGCTGTGGTTGATTCGATTTATGTCAAAAATCAAACCCCCGGTGTGATTTTGGAAACGGTTCCCCCTATCGGAACCCATGTAAAAACCGGTCGCACCATTTATCTTACCCTCAATGCTTATACGGCACGATTATTGACCATCCCCCCGGTCTTGGATATGTCGCAACAAAATGCTTCCGCCAAATTGACCTCCACCGGGTTTGAAAATGTAAACATAAAACATATTCCCGGATTGTATAAAGATTTGGTCGTCGGCTTGGAAGACAGCCGCGGGCAAAAAATAAATGCCGGCGAACGCATTCCGGCTTCTACTTCGTTGATGCTTTTGGTTAATTCGGGCGATCCGGCCGTTGAACTTCCCGAAAACCTGGAATTCCCTGCTGAAAACGGAACAGACGAATCGTGGTATTAATTTCCCGCTATGGAAGACTGGAAGGATGAAATAGAAGACGATAGCGAAGAACAGGAATTATACGAACACTTCCGCTTTGTGGCCGACAAAGGCCAAACCTTATTACGTGTGGATAAATTCTTGGTAGATCGTATTACCGGCGCTTCCCGCAACCGCATTCAACAAGCTGCCGATGCCGGATATATTTGGGCGAATGGCCTTCCGGTCAAAGACAATTACAAAGTTAAACCGCTCGATGTAATTACGATGGTTATGGACCGTCCGCGCCACGAGTTTGAAATCATTCCCGAAAACATTCCTTTAAATATTGTATATGAAGATGATGATGTGCTGGTAGTGGATAAACCGCCCGGCTTAGTCGTTCATCCCGGGCATGGCAATTATACCGGCACTTTGGTCAATGCCATAGCCTGGCATTTGCAACAGAAAGGCGAATTGCCTCCCGACAACGACCCGCGCTTGGGATTGGTACATCGGATTGACAAAGATACTTCAGGCCTGTTGGTGATTGCCAAAAATCCCGATGCCAAAACACATTTGGGTCTGCAATTTTTCAATAAAACAACGAAACGCCAATACATTGCCTTAGTGTGGGGCAACGTGAAAGCCGATGAAGGCCGTATCGAAGGCAATCTCGGACGGAACCCGCGCGACAAAATGCAAATGATGGTTTTTCCCGATGGCGACACGGGTAAACCGGCCGTTACGCACTACCGCGTATTGGAACGCTTCGGCTATGTTACCTTGATTGAATGTCGTTTGGAAACGGGGCGTACCCACCAAATTCGCGTACACATGAAATACATCGGACATACCTTATTTAATGATGCACGCTACGGTGGAAACGAAATGCTAAAAGGAACGCATCACACAAAATATAAACAGTTTATTCAAAATTGTTTCGATATCTGTCCGAGGCAAGTTTTGCATGCCCAAACGCTGGGGTTTGTTCATCCGCGCACTGGAGAAGAAATTTTCCTGGAAAGCCCTGTCCCTGAAGATATGACGAATTTAATTAAGAAATGGAGAAAATATGAATAAAAAAAACATTGCCATCGTTGCCGGAGGATATTCCTCCGAATTTGTGGTATCGCTGAAAAGCGCAATGGGTATTTATTCGTTTATCGACAAAACGAAATACAATGTCTATATTGTGCAGATTACCAAAGACAAATGGGTCGTTAAACCGAATGAACAAATGGAAATCATGCTCGACAAAAGCGACTTCAGTTTTATGGGCAAGGGAGGAAAATTAAAATTTGATTTTGCCTACATTACCATTCATGGCACTCCGGGCGAAAACGGATTGTTGCAGGGTTATTTGGAAATGATGGCTGTTCCGTACTCTGGTTGCGGGGTTTTGGCGGCAGCTTTGACCTTTAATAAATATTATTGCAATCATTTTCTGAATCATTTCGGTGTCCGGACGGCTGCATCAATTTTGTTGCGGAAAGGCAAAAGCATTGCCTCCGAACAGGTCGTTGCCGAATTAGGCTTGCCTGTATTTGTGAAGCCCAACGATGGCGGTTCGAGTTGCGGAACAACGAAAGTAATGGTCTTGGAGCAAATGCAACAGGCTATTGCTGTTGCATTTGACGAAGGGAAGGAAGTCATTATCGAACGGTTTATCTCCGGCATGGAAGTTACCTGCGGATGCTATAAGGCGAGCGGCAAAACAACCGTTTTTCCGGTAACCGAAGTGGTCAGCAAGAATGAGTTTTTCGATTTTGATGCCAAATATAATCCTGCGAGCGTGGAAGAAATTACGCCCGCCCGTATTTCCAATCCATTGACGGAAGAAGTGCAACAATTAACGGCGCGGATTTACGATTGGATCGGCGCCAAAGGCATTATCCGGGTTGATTACATTATTTCTCCGGAAAACAAAATTCATTTATTGGAAGTAAATACCACGCCCGGCATGACCGCCACGAGTTTTATTCCCCAACAAGTACGTGCCGCCGGCCTGAATATGACCGATGTATTAACCGAAATAATTGAAGCTGAATATGAGCGCTGAATTTGATGATATTCGTCCGTATAACGACAACGAGGTAGCGGCAGCCATCGACCGCCTGGTAAACGACCCGAAGTTTCAACGCGCCATGCGCTTTGTTTTTCCCGATTTGGATTGGGAGCAATTTGTTGCCTTGTTTCGCTCATTCAAAAACAAGTGGGATTTTCAACACAAATTGATTAAAGATACGGTTTATAATGTGGTGGGACGTTCGGCCGGTTCGATTAATTGTACCGGTTTTGAAAATGTAGAAAAAGGGATTGCTTATACCTATATATCCAACCATCGAGACATTGTGCTGGATGCTGCTTTATTGTGCGTGATGTTGCTGTCCGCCGGATACGACACCACGGAAATTGCCATCGGCGATAATTTATTATTGCATCCATGGATTGAAGACATCGTTCGCCTGAACAAAAGTTTTATTGTGAAGCGGGGCGTTTCCATTCGCCAGATGTTGGAAGTTTCGAGCCATCTTTCCAAATACATTCGTTATGCCATTTGCGAAAAGCATGAATCGGTTTGGATTGCACAACGCGAGGGACGAGCCAAAGATTCCAACGACCGCACGCAGGACAGTCTGCTCAAAATGTTAGCTATGAGCAGCGATGCCGATTTCCTGACGGCTATCAAAGAATTGAATATCACCCCAGTGTCGATGTCTTACGAATACGACCCTTGCGATTACCTGAAAGCCAAAGAATTTCAACAAAAACGGGATAATCCGGAATTTCAAAAATCTCCTGAGGATGATTTGTTGAATATGCAAACCGGAATATTCGGATACAAAGGCAATATTCATTTCCAAATCGGCCTGCCTGTGAATGCCGAACTTGAAAAATTGGATTCCGAATTACCAAAAAACGAAGTGATTTTGGCTGTCGCTACACTAATTGATAAAGGAATATTTCAGAATTACCATTTCTATCCCATCAATTATATCGCTTATGACTTGCTGGAGGGCAACAACCGCTTTGCAAAAGAATACAGCGAGGAAGACGTTCAAAACATCCAAACGTACTTGGATGCACAATTAGCTAAAATTGATTTGACCGGCAAAGACCTTCCTTTCTTGCGCGAAAAGATACTGGTAATGTATGCCAATCCGGTAAAAAATCAGTTGGAAGCTTTCGGTATATAACCCAAAAAACGACTAACAAAAACAATCCAACAATATGGATGCTAAGGAAATACGCGAAATAGCGATTGATAGTGCTAAAGTCCCGCTCGGCGAAGGCTCCAGCCCAAAGTCGTCAACTTAAGGAAAAGATGTCAAAATTTTTATGACAAATTTTATATAAAAAGCCTTTGGAATCATTCTTAGCTATTGTGCATACTTAAAGAAAATAATATGCAAATACTTAAGTTGACGACATTGGGCAGAGCCTTCGCCGAGCAGAGGATTTTATTCATAGCTACAAAGTTAAGACAAATTTCTTTATCGCCCTCATCCTACTTAACAACCTGTGTCCTAATAAATCACCTGCATACTTATTCCATCGAAATAGAACTAATACCGCGTAAAATAATTTCCAACCCTTTATATAATCATTGACCATTGGGTGATTGAAATCATTGCTGTAAAGCA